>JASLFQ010000110.1 GCA_030150595.1 Aquirhabdus sp. | reverse complement strand
CTTAATCACACACATGTTGCCATCGATCAAAAGTCCAGTCTTAGCCGTGCAAGCCATGCATACAGATTCAGACTACATGAAAATCTATGACAATGCCCGCACAAAAGCATTACTGGAAAAAGAAGATGATAATCGCGATGTCTGCCTAGAAGTTCTACATTACCCAGCACCATAAGCCGCTTATCACCCACCGATCAGAAGATGACTTCTGATCGGAATCATACTTTAGCAATAACTACTTGTCAGAATAATGACATGTTTTTAATATCTAACTCAGTCTTTACGACTTCGTCCTGCTGAAGTCAGGATTTGAACTGATCTGTTGATATATAATGCGCACAACTTATTTGAACGCTCAAGCAACAACATGACTCACATTCTTGGCAACATCTCCATCGAAACATTTTTGACTGAATATTGGCAAAAAAAACCATTACTCATTAAAAGTGCCATGCCGCAAATCGCTGGTTTATTAGAACCTGAAGATATTAAAGAACTTGCACTCGAAGAAGACGTCCAAGCACGTTTACTTCTGCAAAACCCTAAAAACCCAGAACAATGGCGCGTTAAAAAATCTCCATTCGTGACCAATGATTTAAAGAACCTACCGCCTCTGCATACACTACTCGTCCAAGCTGTCGATCACTGGTCGCTCGATGTTGCGAATCTATGGCAATTGTTTGACTTCATTCCACAATGGCGTCGAGATGACGTGATGGTGTCTTATGCGCCAAAAGGTGGCTCAGTCGGTCGTCATTTCGATCAATACGATGTATTTCTGGTGCAAGGCTACGGCCGCCGTCGCTGGCAGTTGGGTCAATGGTGTGACAGCGACACCACACTCGTTCCAGACCAGCCATTACGCTTATTGCCTAATATGGGCGAAGTGTTTTTTGATGAAATCTTAGAAGTTGGTGATATCCTCTATGTGCCACCAAAACTGGCACATTACGGCGTTGCGGAAGAAGACTGTCTAACTTACTCGTTCGGTTTCCGCATGCCAAATGCTGCGCAATTGTTAGAACGCACGGTCGATTACGTCATCGGACAACCTGAATTTCAGTTGCCTGTTGCTGACCTACGCAAGAATGCAAATCGTGCAGGGCTAATTAGTACAGAAGAACTAGAAAGCCTACGTTTACAACTCATCGCCTCATTACAAGAAACCTTAAATAGCCCTGAATGCTTCACTGATGCGATCATGCCGTTACTCAGTGAATCGCGCGATGCAGACAATTTGCCTGAAGGCTTTGGCGTTTCTCGCGCTGAACTGAAAAGCGCACTGAATTCTGAAGCGACCCTCCAACGTGAACCTGCTGGACGCTTGGTTTATTTGCAAAAACCAGAAGGCCTAGAGTTCTGGTGGAACGGTGAGTTCGTTGAAGTGCCCGCCGCTCAATCAGAAATCGCCCAGAAGATTGCAGATGGATTAACGTTGGCAAAGAGTGATGTGACTCCTGAAGACTTTGATTTCATCATTGACTGGATGGGTGAAGGTCGCGTGATCTTGAATGAATTGGAATAGCTCTTATACGAAATGCTTTGCTGTTAACCGTCCTGAGCAACTGTTTGAGTCAGGAGAAAATTACTCAATTGCTGGCATTTTGGATAAACCTTATTTTTAAGAATTCCTCCCTGCACGCGAGTTTTGCGAAGGACACCTTGCGTCAAAACAAAGCAGTGCTTTGTTTTTCCTCATGCTTACTTTTGTCAAGACAAAAGTAAGTCCCGCGGAAGGCGGCTCCTCCCATTACAAAGTTCAATGAAAAGACACCCATGGGATAAAGCTTTTAATTCTTCCGTAAAGTTTTGTTGAACAGTCATCAAAACCCAGATAGAACAAGATTTTCTAAGACAAAAAAAGACAGCCTAAGCTGTCTTTTGCGTTACATGAAACAATTCACATTATTGCTTAGATTCTTGCCAACAAACGCTTCACCAGATTTTTACTTTCTGGCACTCCGCCTTTGCTGTCATAAATATCTGGATTAAACGAACGTGTTTGCAACACATAGTCAAACGTAAAGCTCGGCCACACCGTCGTATTCTTACCACTCGCATCCAAATACCAACTCGCACAACCAGAAGTCCAAACTGATTTATTCATCCGAGCATGGAGCTTGTCGCTGAATTGATCTTCATCTTCCTGCTTCACTTCAAGGCTATCAACACCCTGATTTTTCATATACTTCAATGCTTGACCAATATAACGCGCTTGCGCCTCAATCATAATAATAATCGAGTTATGACCAAGTCCAGTATTTGGACCAGCCATGAAATACGCATTCGGGAAATTATGAGTCGTGATACCTAAATAAGCATGCATCCCTTGTTCCCAATGCTTACTCAGATCAAGACCACCCTTACCTTTAATGCTGAACTGCGCAGCTTGATCCGTCACATCAAAGCCCGTACAGAACACAATCACATCCACTTCATGACTGATGCCGCCAGACACCACACTATTCTCAGTAATCGCATCAACTGCGCCGACCAATGCAACATTTGGCCGGTTGAATGCTTGCAGATAGCTATTTGACATCAAAATACGCTTACAACCCATCGTATAGGTTGGAGTCAAGGCAGCACGTGTCTGCTTATCTTTCACTACACGTAAGTGTTTATAAGCAAGCAACTGTCCAACTTTCATAATACGTGGATCAAGCACAAAACCCGCTGCACTGCTCTCTAATGTCCAATAAATCTGTTTGCGATATAACCAACGTGAAAGTGGTTTTTTCTCAAACTTATTCTGTGTTTCTTCTTTATACCGATAATCAAGCTTCGGTAACACCCACGCTGGTGTACGTTGGAATACAGTCAGTTGCCCAGCAACTTTTGCCAGTTCAGGCACCACTTGAATCGCACTTGCACCTGTACCAACCAGCGCAACACGTTTACCCGTTAAATCAATGGAATGATCCCATTCTGCAGAATGAATCTTAATGCCTTTGAAGTCATTTAAACCTGGCAGGTTTGGATACGTTGGAATATGCAACGCACCACGTGCAGAAACCATTACACGTGAACGGTAAACTTGACCAGTCGTAGTGGTCACAGTCCAATAGTTATCTTGATCATTGTATTCGGCACTTTCAACGGCAGCATTGAAACGCGTATCGCGATAGAGGTTATATTTTTTCGCAACGTATTTTTGATAATCCAAAATTTCAGGTTGCTTTGCATAAGAGCGCGACCAGCGATATGGCTCATAAGACAAACAGTACATATGTGAAGGCACATCACACGCTGCACCTGGATAGACGTTATCACGCCAAGTACCACCAAACTCATCACCTTTTTCTAGGACAAGAAAGTCGATACCTGCTTTTTGCAATTCAATGGCCATCGCCATGCC
>JASLFQ010000221.1 GCA_030150595.1 Aquirhabdus sp. | reverse complement strand
CTTGGATTTGCCCACCGATGAGGCTTTGCAAGCGTTGTCGCATTTGCGACGTAGCGAAGCCTTTGGACGTTACGATGGCAGCACTGATTTTCCGCGCTTACCATTTCATGAAATTGTCTGTATTTCTGGTCTGTGGATCGGTTCTGGTGAAATGAAATTATTTTCATTCAGCCAACAAGACTTGTCTGAACGCGACATCATTGCGCGTTTCTTAGGTGTATTTGATAAGCATTTTCCGACTTTGGTGAGTTGGAATGGTGCGGGTTTTGATGTGCCTGTATTACTCTATCGCGCGATGGTTCACAAATTGTCAGCACCACGTTTTCTCGATCAAGGCGAGCATGACACCAGTCGTCGTTATGATAATTACCAAAATCGTTACCACGTCCGCCACACCGATTTGATGGATGCGATGGCGCTGTTTAATAATCGCAATTTTCAGCGCTTAGATGATATTGCTCAATTATTTGGTTTTCCTGGTAAGCAGGGCATTAGCGGTGCCGATGTCAGTAGTCAGGTGCAAGCAGGACAATGGAGTGAGTTGAAGGAATATTGTGAAGGTGATGTGCTGAATACGTGGCTCGTGTATTTACGTTGGCAGCTTTTGCGCGGACAGTTAGACCTGAATGATCATGATGAGTGGGTTCAACATACCCGTGACTTTTTGGCGGTTCATCCTGTCCATCAGCATGGTTTTTTAAAGAGTTGGACGTGAGTTGAGTCTGTTTTGTTTACAGACTCGATTTTTTAATAAATAGTTGAAATAACAAGACGTATTATTTTTTAGACATTTCAAGAATAAAAATAAGATGAACACTATATGCTCATAAAAATCTTCTATTATTTTTGAATCCACAACCACATTTCCTGCGTACATAGTAAAGAATCCATAACGAGATGATGAACAGAGTGTTTGATCATCGTTTTGTGTTTTCGGTAGATGGATTGATTGTATTTTTACGGCATTAAAAATAAACGTTGATTTCAATGGGATGTGTAAACCATGTTTGCATCAAACTTAGATGAGCGTGCGCTTTTGCTCAAGGTTGGCCAAGGTGACCGTAATGCGTTCCGCCAGTTATATGACCAAACATCGCCGCAGTTGTTTGCGGTCGCGTTACGCCTGTTGCGTAAGCGTGACGCTGCGGAGGAAGTGCTGCAAGAAGTCTTTCTGACGTTGTGGCATGCCGCCGATCAGTACGATATTGAACGAGGTTCAGTGAGGACGTGGATGTCGACCATTACACGCAATCGCTGTATTGATCGGATACGTCGGACGCCGATGGAAACTTTACCACTCTTGGATGACGATGCTTTGGCTTCAGAAAAAGATGACCCACTGACGCATGTACTGGATCAGGATCATCACGCATTACTCTCAGTCTGTTTGGATGGGTTGGATAGTCAACAGCGACAATGTGTTTCGCTGGCGTTCTTTGATGGCATGACTCATCAAGAAGTTGCGGCACACCTCACAGTGCCTTTGGGTTCTGCCAAAACTTGGATTCGCCGTGGCTTAGATTTCTTGAAAAAATGCATGGGGGCAATATGAATACGACGCTCAATGACACAGGCTTAGAGGATAGTGAACCACCACTCAATCTCATTGCAGCACAATATGTGTTGGGCACGTTATCGGCTTCAGCACGTTTGCGATTCCAGTCTCGCTTGCAGGAAGAGCCTGAATTACGTGTGTTGATGCATGCGTGGGAACGTCGTTTGAATCCTTTGACTCACTTACTGAATCCTCAACCTGTTCCCGCGGAAGTCTGGCAAAAGATAGAAGCGCATTTGGATGGTTTCAGCAAAAAGGCGACTGAACAAAAGCCTCCTTTTTCATCGCAAACGGCAGCGACATTATCTGCACAATCCCGCCAAAAAATTGCAGCAAATGACCGTTTTTGGCAGCCTTGGGCATGGGTGAGTACTGGAATTGCGGCGGGGTTGGCGTTATTTATTTTTGTCCGTCTGCAAGTTATTCCGACAACTTCTCTGATGGTTGCAGAGCAAACACAAGTCAGTCGCGATGTTGCCGTGCTCAGTACGGATAAAAATAGCCCTGCATGGATTGTTCGTCAGCAAGGGCATTCCTTGATGTTGAGTGCATTAAATGCACAATCAGTGCCATCAGACCGTGATTTAGAGCTGTGGAGCATACACGACAAGGCCTTACCGCGTTCGCTCGGTGTGATTCATGTGAAAAATGGTCAAGCGATGATTCCTCAAGTGACTGCTGATTTGATTGCTAATAATGTGACTTTAGCAATTAGCTTAGAGCCCAAGAACGGTTCACCAACAGGTCAACCGACTGGTGTAGTGTTATATACAGGGAAAATAATACATACATAGTGTGAACTGGCTCACAAATTGCTTTATCAAGGTATGGTTTGGATAAACCATCTCCATTAGATGATGGAGCTTTGATGAAGGAGTATCATCATGTCAAAAAAACAACCTCCCATAAGAATCATCTGCACTTTTTGCGGCTGGGATAAGGTCGTTCGTCTACGGCATCCTCATTTTGAAATCCCTAAATGCGAACAGTGTGGTTGTGATGAAATGCTGAATAAGCCCGTAGGACCTGTCGCGGAATTAGTGTCATTCATTAATGGATTGATTAATCGATGACGCTAAAGCGTTAGAGATGTCTACCTAAAGCTGCGAATTAGCGTTTCTGGCATTAAAGAAGCTTTTTAAAAAAATGATAGGTAGTTTTACAATGGAATTTATTGGTAATAATTTGATTATTATGACTTTAGTTACGATATTTATATCGGTTTGTTTCGTGTGAGTGATGCGTCATCTGAACAAGACAAATGAAGGCTTCATAACAGAAGACTTCATTTTTAGATAGAATCTGCGACCTGATTATTTAGGCATTAACACGGTATCGATGACATCGATGATGCCGTTGGATTGGTACACATCGTAAGTGGTGATATTGGCTGAACCACCTTTTTCATCCCACACCATGATGTTGTGCGCACCATTCATGCTGAATGTCAGTGTGCCGCCGCTTGCAGTTTTCAGCATTGCTTTGCCATGGTCTTTGGCAATGAGTTTAGACAGTGTCGCAAAGTCATATTTACCAGGGACAACGTGGTAAGTCAGCACTTTGACGAGCGTGTCTTTGTTTTCGGGTTTAAGTAAGGTGTCTACCGTGCCTGCTGGCAGTTTGGCAAAGGCTTCATTGGTTGGGGCAAATACAGTGAAAGGTCCTTTGCTTTCCAGTGTGTCCACGAGACCAGCTGCTTTTACGGCAGCAACCAGCGTGGTGTGGTCAGCAGAATTAACGGCATTTTCCACGATATTTTTGCTTGGGTACATGCTTTGACCGCCAACCATGACGGTACTTTCAGCGTAGGAAACGTTTGCGACTGCTATGGTTGCAGTCAGTGCGAGGGCAAGAGATAACTTGTTCATAACATTCATCCTTTAGATATAAAAAGTAAAGCAAACAGAATTCAGTGTTCTTGGATCACATGTGGTGAAGTGATCAAGTTCATGTTGCCTAGAGATATACGCAGCGCGGATGAGTTTGGATTCAGCGTTTTTTAAGGAAATGCTTAAAATGAATGTGATAAGGTGAATTTTTGAATGGAATAATTATTTATATTTTTGATTTTTATAATTTTATTTGAAAAATGAATGATTGTTGATCTCGTGTAAACAAAGCGCAATTGATGAATGAATCGTTTAAGCGACTTCTTCTACGCCGAGTGTTCGAGCGATTTCTGTTCTAATTTCGCTCAGCTGCTTGGCTCTTTTTAACGTTGCCCACAGTTCTTCGGCTTCCGTATAACCATGCGTCAACATGCCCAGCCACTGCTTATAGCGACCAACTAATCCTAAATCCGTCTTGGTTGGACTATCTAAAAACTCTAATTGCAGCTTGAGCAATGTCGTCCAATCAATGCCATCTTGCCCACGAATGCGATTGACCAAATCAGGTCGTGTCACCGCGCCGCGTCCGAGCATGAGATCAATGCAACCACTCACTTCCTGACAACGAACAGCATCTTCAACCGTCCAAATTTCACCATTAGCAATTAACGGCATCGACACCGCTTCGCGCACAGCAGGGAGCTTTTCCCAATACGCAGGTGGTTTGTAGCCATCAGTTTTAGTTCGTGCGTGAATGGTCAACCATGCTGCGCCTGCGGCTTCGATGGCTCGAGCATTATCAAGCGTTCGTGCATCATCGAGATAACCGAGGCGCATTTTTGCGGAGACTGGAATGTGCGCGGGCACGGCTTTGCGCACTGCCGCAATAATTTCATGAATGACTTCAGGTTCATCCAGTAAGACCGCACCGCCACGATGACGATTGACGGTTTTGGCAGGGCAACCAAAGTTCAGATCAATTGCTGGCGCACCGAGTTCAGCCGCGAAGGCGGCATTGTCGGCGAGCGCAATGGGATCATTACCCAGGAATTGAATATGAACAGGTGTGCCGCTGTCGGTTTTGCAGCCTTGATGGAGTTCAGGGCAATAACCGTAGATGACATGTGCAGGAAGCAGTTGATCGGTGATGCGAATGAACTCAGACACGCACCAGTCGTATGAACCGACTTCGGTGAGTAGGCGACGCATGGGCGGGTCGGTGAGACCTTCCATCGGGGCGAGAATGAGTTTCATGGAATGGGTTTACTTGATGGCGCGTTTAAGGTCGGTCTTTATAGCGGATTTTGTGCAAAAGGTGAACAAGTTTATGCACTGATTCACCTTGGATAAGCGATTTCCTAACTCTTTAGCCTTTGCGCAGCGCTTCTTCGACAAAGTCGAGACGATCCTGTCCGAAATACATTTCATCATCGACAAACATGACTGGCAGACCAAAGATACCGCGCTGAATAGCAGCATCAGTATCTGCGCGTAGTTTGTTTTTGACTTCTGTGTCTTGGATTAATGCAAAAACTTCTTCTGGATCAAAGCCTGCTTTTGCCAAGAGCGCCATCAGAACTGCTGGATCGCCCAGATTCAGACCGTCAACCCACATGGCTTGGTAAATGGTCGTGAGATAGTGATCGAACAATTCGGGTTTGCGTAGCTGTATGCCTGTGGCAGCGCGCATCAGTTGCATCGTGTTAATTGGGAAAAAAGGATTTTGGCGATACGTTACTCCATAACGCTCGCTAAAGCGTTGAAGGTCTTTGAACATCCACACTGCTTTAAGGGGAATCATGACGGGCGATTGATTGCCCGTTGCTTGGAAAATGCCACCGAGTAGCACAGGATGATAGTTGAGCTTTGCGCCAGCGGCTGCAGCGATCTTGGGTAATTGCGTCCACGCGAGATAAGACGTTGGGCTGCCAAAATCAAAAAAAAATTCGACGGTTTTTTTCACAGTGAATATTCCTTATTTACAGTTCTTTGTTGAGTTGTCCGATATTTTCTTTACTTACCACTTTTCAATCCAAGGACGTAAATCAAGTTCATGCGTCCAAGCATCTCGTTTTTGACTGTGCAGATGCCAATAGTTTTCAGCGATATGATCTGGATTCAGAATGCCATCTTCTGATTTTAAGGCGTAGCGTTCAGGAAAGCTTTCACGGATAAAGTCAGTGTCAATCGCGCCATCGACGACGACATGCGCGACGTGAATATTCTTTGGTCCAAGTTCTCGTGCCATACTTTGTGCCAATGCTCTCAGTGCAAATTTTGCTCCTGCAAAGGCTGCGAAATAAGCGGAACCGCGCATACCTGCTGTCGCGCCTGTAAAAATAATCGTGCCACTTTCTCGCGTGACCATGCGTTTGGCGACTTCACGACCAACTAGAAATCCGCCGAAACATGCCATTTCCCAAATCTTGAAATATTTACGTGCGGTTTCTTCGAGAATGCTGCATGGCACGTTCGCGCCGATGTTGAATACCATCACTTCAATTGGCCCGATGTCGCGTTCGATGGTTTCGATCAAGGCGATGACTTCATCTTCTTTACGGGCGTCGGATGCAAAGCCGTGTGCCTGTCCGCCCGCCGCGATGATCTCATCCACGAGAGGTTGCAACTTATCAGCGCTACGGCGTGTCACGCAAGCAATCAAACCTTCTTTGGCAAAGCGTCTAGCAATTGCGCCGCCTGTCGAATCACCCGCGCCAATGACCAATGCCTCTTGACCTTTCTTGTGCTGATTGTCCATGTTCGTTCAGTCTTTTATAAGATAACGGTCGTTATAATAACGAACGTTATGCTATGATTTAATCCATGTCAAGCGCTTTG
>JASLFQ010000198.1 GCA_030150595.1 Aquirhabdus sp. | reverse complement strand
CATTTCTGCGCCATCTGAATCTGATATCGTTGCTAGTGAGAATGTACTTAATAATATTGATATTTAATTGGACAAATAATAATGACAAAAACGAAAATTTCGCTCATGGGTCGATTTGTTCGTCTTGAACCCCTTGAGTTATCGCATGCCGATGGATTGCTGACAGTGGGACAATATGCGGCTGATTGGGATTATTTGCCACGTGCATGTTTTACCGATTTAGACGATGTTCAAAACTGGATTCGTTCAGCGCATAGGCTGATTGAAACAGACCGGCAGATTCCATTTTGTATGATTGATCAGCAGACAGATCAGGTTGTCGGCAGTACGCGATATTTGGATTTAAGGCTGAATGATTATGTTGTTGAAATTGGCTATACATGGATTTCACCAAAGGCTCAGCGTACGGCGATTAATACTGAGGCGAAGTTTTTGCTGATGCAACATGCCTTTGAGCAGATGAATATACGTCGTGTCGAGTTAAAAACGGATTTACGGAATCTGCGATCACAACGTGCGATTGCGCGGATTGGTGCGATTCGTGAGGGTGTGTTGCGTAAACATAAGTGTGTGCAGAATGGTTTTCAGCGCGATACGGTATATTTTAGTGTGGTTGAGGATGAATGGTTAGATGTGAAAAAGAGGTTGATGGAGAGGTTGGGGTAATTTTGCGTTAAGACGTATATAAATGCGCGTCATTTCCCCTGATTCGCCGACACCAACTTAAACAGCGTCTGCATATCACCCATCAAGTCCAGAGGCACTTCCAAATCATACAGCGTATGAATACCAATAATCATAGCCACAAACAATCGACCTAGCGATTCAGCGGGAATATCATCACGCAATTGCTGACGTGCTTGATTGCCTTTGATAATCACATCCAAGCGCTTAAAGCTCTCATTAATCGATTCTACATACTCCGCTTGAATCGCAGGAGAACGCGCACATGCATCGAGCAATTGATAAGGCCGAATGCCGCCATGACGGGTAAATGGATAAACGCCAGATGACATCGCCGCAATAAATCGCATAATCAAAGTCGGGATATCTTCATCAGGCGAACCCAGCGCCAGCGCATCGAGTGTTCGATGACGCATGTGTGCCATCACAGCCGCAATCAAATCATCGCGATCTTTAAAATGACCATAAAACGCCCCACGCGTATAACCCGCATGGGCGCAAATATCATCCAAACTTGACCCATCCAAACCATGTAGACCAAACAAAGTCTCCGCAGAGTTGAGGATTGCAGTGCGACTGGCTTGTTTGGCAAGGCTGCGTTTATTGATAACCGCTTGCTCTTGCGTATCATTCTTGACTGGATAAGACGTCGATTTGTTCAGCATAGGTCTGTCATTCGAGAAAATAATAACAATGGATTTTGAGCGATTGATTGTACAGATTCCATCTTCATTGGTCTGTATTTTCGATAATGCGATAGCAATCTTTAATGAGAATAACTGTTTTTTAAATATAACGATTAATTCAAGTGATTCATTATTATTAAAAATAATAGCGTCATTGGCATTTTGTTGCCTTAGATATGATATTTAATGTCAGTTGACATACGAGTCCGTATGTGTGACATTTGCGCATCGCAGTTAATCTCAGGATTTGCAATGAAAGCACAGCAGCAGTTTGCAGAACGGGTCGTGGTGATCAGTGGCGGTGGACGTGGAATAGGACTTGCCACTGCAAAAGCTTTTGCTCGGTCAGGCGCAAAAGTTGCGATTGGCGATATTGACGAGGATTTAGCCAAGCAAGCGGCGAGTAGTGTTAATGGCTTTGGTGGTTACTTGGATGTGCGTTCGCAGCAGTCTTTTATTGATTTTATTGGCGCGACTGAAGCGGCGCTCGGCGCAGTAGAAATTCTGATTAACAATGCTGGCATTATGCCGATGGGCGCATTTGTTGATGAGTCGGTAGCGATTAGTGATGCACAAATTGACATTAATCTACGCGGCGTCATTCATGGCATGAAAGCTGTTCTTCCGAAGATGCAAGCACGTCGACGTGGACATATCGTGAATGTCGCTTCATTAGCAGGACGTTTTCCGATTCCTGGGGCAAGTGTTTATTGTGCGACCAAGTTTGCGGTGATTGGTTTAACCAGCGCGGTGCGTGAAGAATTGCGCGATACGCCAATTGGCATTTCTGTGATTATGCCATCAAAAGTCTCGACCGAACTTTCGAGTGGT
This sequence comes from Aquirhabdus sp., assembly GCA_030150595.1. Classification (GTDB taxonomy): domain Bacteria; phylum Pseudomonadota; class Gammaproteobacteria; order Pseudomonadales; family Moraxellaceae; genus Aquirhabdus. The sequence continues at coordinate 1,854 of JASLFQ010000198.1, read as the reverse complement.
ACTGGTCGAGCTTCGATACCTACAGTGAGTCCTGAAGATGTTGCTGATGCAATTTTGATGGCGATCAGGAACAATCTCGCGGAAGTCGCTGTTCCTCAATATTTAGCGCCAGTTGCCATAGCATATGGTGTCACACCGAATTGGCTCGTTCGCCGCTTTAGGCGCTTGGTAAAAGATGATATTGTGCTCACCAATTTAGACCGTAGTGCGCGTAAAGGTTATGAAGATCGAGTCAATCAACTTGCCGATCATCCCGCAGAGATTCGTAAATAAAGCTCGTACACAAAGAGTAGGAAAGTAAAGAATGAATGATTCAGTGAAGAAAACATCAATAGCACAAAATGAAACAGCAACAGTAAAAAAGTCTATCACGAGAAAACCTGCAGCACGTAAACCTGCTGCAACAGCAGCAGCGGAAAAGCCGACGACCAAGAAACCCATTCAGCGCGTCAATATTGCTGTTCTCGGTGCGGGTTTTGCAGGCATTGGTGCCGCAATTCGTTTTAAGGAAGCAGGGATTACTGATTTTGTCGTATTGGAAAAAGCCAGTGAGATTGGCGGCGTTTGGCGTGAAAACACGTATCCTGGTTGTGCTTGTGATGTGCCATCGGCGTTGTATTCATATTCCTTTGCGCCGAATCCAAATTGGAGTCGGGTGTTTGCTGAACAAGCGGAAATTAAGGCTTATTTGCAGGCGACTGCCGCGCGTTTTGGTGTGATGCAGTACATTCATTTGAACCGAGAAATGCTGGATTCGACTTGGGATGATGAAGCGAAACATTGGATTGTTGAGACCAATGTGGGTATCTACCATGCGCGTTTTATTCTGGGTGCATGTGGCCCGATGCACGAACCTGTTTATCCGAAGATCAAAGGTTTAGATACGTTTAAAGGTGTGACGTTTCACTCGGCACGTTGGCAGCATGATTATGATTTGAAAGGTAAACGTGTAGCCGTGATCGGAACTGGCGCATCCGCCATTCAGTTTGTGCCACAGATTCAGCCGAAAGTTGCCAAACTGACTTTAATCCAGCGTACGCCACAATGGGTACTCCCCAAAATGGATCAACCGCTACCAGCAGTTGCTCAAGCGTTGTTTAAATTGTTACCTGTAACGCAACAAGCGATGCGTGGTGGTATTTACGGAATATTTGAAGCGCTCAATGGCAGTATGCAGCATCCAAAAATAATGAAGCAGATTGAGCGATTGGCGTTATTCAATTTAACACGCACGGTTAAAGATCCTGTTTTACGTCAGAAGTTAATGCCAGATTTCATTATTGGATGTAAGCGTGTCTTGCAATCAAATGATTGGTATCCCGCGCTTGTTCAATCGAATGTTGATGTGCTTCGCACAGGCGTATCTGAAATTCAAGGTAATACGATTATTGCCAGTGATGGTAGTCGCCATGAAGTGGATGCCATTATTTTTGGTACAGGATTTGAGATTAGTCAGCCGTCGATGCTGAAGCATATTCATGGTCGTGGTGGGCGTTCACTTGCAGAGGTTTGGCAAGGAAGTCCAATTGGTTATATGGGCACGATGACGGCAGGTTATCCGAATGCGTTCTTGATGTTTGGCCCGAATTTGGCGGTGAGTTCGTCAGCATTAATTATTATCGAAGCGCAGTTGACTTATATCATCGATGCGTTGAAACAAGTGAAAGCGCAGCAGATCAGTACTGTTGAGGTCGATCCAGAGCGCCAAGAGCATTTTAATATTGTGGTGCAAGACGCGCTGAAGGATTCGGTTTGGAATACGGGTGGATGTAGTAGTTACTTTATTGATGTGAATGGTCGTAATAGTACGCTCTGGCCGTGGTCAACCTTTGAAATGCGTAAGCAATTGAGTCA
>JASLFQ010000296.1 GCA_030150595.1 Aquirhabdus sp. | reverse complement strand
ACCCAGCTTAAATCACCACCATTTTGAGCTGAACCTGGATCATCCGAATAGGCTTTAGCCAAATCGGCAAATGAAGCACCTGCTTTGAGTTTTGCATAAATGTCGTCGATTTTTGATTTGGCATCGGCTTCACTCATCACTTCACTTGTTTTTACTAGAATATGGCGAACATGGTATTGGTGTACCATTGCGCCAGCTGCACCGCGCATATCTTTAAGTTGAAGAATATCCACGCCTTCTAAAGTGGTAAAAGGCTTACTGTATTCATCACGCTTTAAAGCAGACAGTGCTTCAACAAAAGGTGTTGGTAGTTCATCCGATTTGTGCCAGCCTTGTTCTCCGCCTTTGAGCTGGTAGTTAGCCATCAACGATTCAATTGGTTTTCCTGCTCGTAATTGAATCAAAATTTCATTGGAGGTTGCAGTGGCTTTAGCAATTTCTTCAGGATTGTTGTGGTCAGCGATTGGCACTTGAATGACATTAAAATTAAATTCGGTTTTCAGTGCATCAGCGCTTTGCGGCGAACTGAGAAAGTTATCAACATCTTTTTCGGTAATTTTAATGCGGCTAGATACACGTTGCTGCTGTAACCGATTGATATTTAAGTCGTCAAGAATTTGCTGGCGGAATTCCATATACCCATTTGGTTTAATAGAATCTAATTTTTCTTGAAATGCTGCTAAAGAAGGGGCACCTTGTTGCTGTGCAATATTACTGATAGCTGCATTCAGCGTATTATCATCTACACTCATACCATTGCGCGTAATAATTCCAAGTTGAATTTTACGTAAAATGAGCTGTCGAATGACGTCTGCGCGCAATACATCATCACTTGGTGGCGTTTGATGGTGCAAAAGGATTTGTTGCTTTGCACTTACTAATGCCTGATCGACATCGCTAGATAGAATGACGGAATCATCTACGGTTGCTACGACATGATCTAACGATACTGCAACCGATGCTGGTGTATCTGCATAGGCATAATGAATTGGCAGCAGAAAACTACTTGCCGAAGCTGCGATACAAAGCGTGGATATTAAAGAACCTGTCCATAATCCAGATAAGTTTCCATTTTTACGTAGAAAGGTCTTAACTTGAGTCTGATCTAAAATATGTTGCGTGTATTGGTTTAACGATTTTGCCAAGATGGGTCTACCTGCGTGAATCCATAAATTTTCTGCTTAAGCAGGGTTGAAAGAGCACTATCTGAATTACTAGCTAATCCCTTAAATGTGATCTGTAACATAACGCCAGTGTGAGGCTGAGTGGTGTTAATGACGTCGAAATCGTTGTAGAAGGTTCGACCATACAACGCAACGCTCCAACAACACGAATCATAATCAATACCAAGAAGTGCATCACGTGTGACATCACTTTGATAGTCGTATTGTACAGAGCCAACAATACGGAAATTATTATAAACAGGTTGGACAAAAGAAGCCGTAGCTTCCCGTGCACCAATTTGATTGTCTTCTGTAACTGTTCTTCTGAAAATATAGCCAAAACTGACTACACGACCAGTATCAGTGGTGTAGTGAATGCTAGAGGAGTTAGCAGCCAACTGCCCAGATGGGAGCCACAATGTGCTGCCATCATAGCCAAGGTGTTTGTCCCATGTCGCACCTAAATCAAGTCCCAAACCTGATGAACTTGATGTGCCAATAGCATCTGTAGGTAGAAGTCTGGTTTGGCGATTACTCAAGTAAAAACGATTAGCCAAACCTATTCGAAATCGCTCTAAACCATCTTCATCATAGAAGCGGTTGGTGACTCCAAGTGTTGCAAAATTATTATCATCTAAACGGTCATTACCCACAAATCGAGATGGGTTGAAGAGCTGGCTGTAACTATACGATGAGTATGTTGTATCAAATACAGGGAGCGTAGATTGATTAACATAGGGTGAGTAAGCATAAAAGAAACGTGGTTCTAATGTTTGTAACCATGTTCCTACATCACGTTCGAAAATCAAACCACTATCTAGGCTGAATTGAGGCACAATCACGCTTGGTGTTTGCTCACTGCCGTTTGTTTCATCTTGGTAGATCAATGAGCGAACAGAGGCTGTTGGAATAATATAGCCACCTGGATCACGGAAGTTATACTTAACGCCTAAGGTGTTGTATTGTCTGACACCGTTAATTTGTGGTCCTGAACCATCGGTAATATCACGCTGGAAGTAGCCCGTATCATTATTTGCAAAGGTTTCCAAACCATTCAATGAGCCTTGATCATAATTTAATTTCATTTGGACGCGACCGTAAGGACGATTAATATCCAGCACGGTATTATCAAGCTCTTGATAGTTTATCGCTTGCAGTGAGCCATTGAGACCCCATGCAGCGTTGTTGTAGTTCAATGTTGCTGAGCGTTCTTGGGTTAGCGTGTTGACTGGACCAAATGTTTGCCCGACATCTGAAAAAAAGTCTTTATCAGAGACATAGTTCAGATTGATTCGGCTACTCCAATTTTGGTCGAAGCTCATTGTGTGCAAGAAGTTAAGTTCTTTACGATCTTGATTGTTATATTCAGGATCATCAGGCATAAAAGATCCCGAAATCATACCTTGACCAAGATATGGCGTAAGAAAGCGAAATTCGCCATCAAGCATAGGGTTGCGATTTGTGATCTCACGTGGCGTGATTGTCGCATCGTAGTTTGGAGCAAGGTTAAAGTAATATGGTACAGCAACATCTAAGCCATTCTTACTGCTGTAGCGGAAAGTCGGAATTAAAACACCACTTGCGCGTCGACCATCAATTGGGAAGTTGAAATAAGGAGAATAAAAAACGGGTACATCGCCAATATAGAGTTTTGCATCCCGAGCAACGCCGCGTCCAGTCTCTTGGTTAAGAATGAGTTGACTTGATTTCAATTTCCAGCCAATCGCATCAGGTTCGCAGGTCGAATATACGGAATCTAGGATACGAGTCACATCATCTGATTCTCTAATGACTGCACTTGCTGTACCGTGTGCTTGACGATCTTCAGCGATGAATTGACTGTTTCCTGTGATACTGCCCGTTTTAGTATCAAGATGATAAATGCCAGCACCACCATAACTAATGAGACCTGGACTTGCAATTTGTACATTGCCTGTTGCATTAACAACAGTTTGAGCCGGATCTAAAGTAACCTTATCGGCAACCAGCAGATGACCAGGTTGGCTAATTCGGACATTACCTGTGAGCACGGATCCTTCATCAGGATCGCGGTAGGCGTAGTCTGAACGAGTTGTTGTATCTGACTGGGTTATGGATGAATTTGGTACTTTGACGTTTGGTGAGATCGGCGTGATCCAGACACCACGGCAGGTTGCAGGTACATGAATCTGCTGCTCTTTCGGAAGTTCAGCTAATTGTTTCCGATCAAAGAATCCGTAGACAAGAGGGGCATCTGCAGCGTTTTGAGCGCTCTCTTGTGTCGCGTCAGGAGCATTGTCTGTAGCTTTATTATCCGCGTAAGCGGCCTGCTCTGCGATGAGTGCGGAGGCTAAGCCAATGGCAAAAGCTAAATTATGAAGTTTAAATCGACGCAATTTCAGATTATCCATCTTATAAGAGGGTTTACACCAAACCGGCTTAGTTTATCTCAATCACCATCAAGATGATGATCATAGCCAATAAATATAGAAAAAAAATTACGTTACAACGAAATATAAGACAGTCTGCATCATAGAGAAAAATATGACGAGCGGCTACACTCACGTTATGATTGTACCTATGTAAATACATTTTTTTAGTAACGTTGATTTTTTGTCAAGGATTGATCGTATATGTCATCTGAACGTCTGCTTACGTTGACTCAATGGGTAATAGAAAAACTCGAAACCAACGATATTAGTCTTAGATCATTGACAGGAGATGCCAGTTTTCGCCGGTATTATAGAGTTGACTTGCTCTCAACTTTTTCCCTTCGAACATTGATTGTGATGGATGCGCCACCGCCACGTGAAGATTGCCGTCCATTTTTGGCGATTAGTGAAATGTTGAGCCGTCATAACGTGCGAGTGCCTAAAGTTATTGCGAGTGATGTCACTCAAGGTTTTATTTTACTCGAAGACTTCGGTGACACGGTTTTGTCGCAAGTGCTAACTGCGGAAAATGTGGATGAGTTATATTCACAGGCCATCAATCAGCTCATTGACCTGCAACAAACACCGCCTTTAGAGCGCTATCCATTACCTGCTTATGGTGAAATTAAGCTTGTTGATGAAATGAGTTTATTTGATGAGTGGTTTTTACGTAAGTTCCTTATGCTAAAACCTTCGCAAGAAGAACAGGCGTTGCTGATGAGTACCTATGATTTCTTAGCAAATCAAGCATTGCGTCAGCCTCAAGTTGTAGTTCATCGTGATTATCATTGCCGTAATTTGATGGTTCTAGATCAAGCTCAAGAGCTCGGTATTATTGATTTCCAAGATGCTGTGATTGGTCCAGTGACCTATGACATTGTATCCCTGCTGCGTGATGCCTACGTGCAATGGCCAAACGAGAAGGTTCAGGAGTGGTTAAAAATCTACTGGGAACGTCAAAGCGTGAATGGTCGGTTGGGTAAAACGTCGTTCACTGAATTACAGCAATGGTTTGATTGGATGGGAGCACAGCGTCATCTCAAAGTTCTCGGAATTTTTGCTCGTTTGTATTTCCGTGACGGTAAAGATGGTTATTTGAATGATTTGCCGTTAGTGCTGTTCTATTTGCTATCAGAAACCAAGGGTTACAATGAGCTGTCTACATTTCACCAGTGGCTATGTGATCGTGTATTACCCGCTTTCTTGGTTGAAATGCCAGACAGTATGCCGTTGTTGAAAGAGTTTTTATAAAGACCTAGTTCATAAAGAGAAGTTGAATGCGCGCGATGATTTTGGCTGCAGGTTTAGGGACACGATTACGACCTTTGACGTTGCAAACCCCTAAGCCTTTACTTGAAGTGGGTGGAAAGCCGTTAATTGTTTGGCACATTGAGGCGTTAAAGCGCGCTGGCGTGACGCAGATTGTGATTAACACGGCTTGGCTTGGCGATAAACTCGTTGAAGCACTCGGTGACGGTTCAGCATTTGGCGTAGAGATTCGCTGGTCGCATGAAGAAGAGCCTTTAGAGACAGCGGGCGGCATTCAGAGAGCCTTGCCATTACTGGGTTCTGATCCATTTATTTTGGTCAATGGTGATGTGTGGACGCGATTTGATTTTACTGTATTAGTGAATAAGAAATTAGATGCCGATTTAGGTCATTTAGTGTTAGTAACA
>JASLFQ010000242.1 GCA_030150595.1 Aquirhabdus sp. | reverse complement strand
CTTGGCGATTTTGATGCGCCCACTTATGAATCTGGTTGGCATTTACACTCAGTATCACCAATAAAACTAACCAAACACTCAAGACACCAAACGCAAACCAAGAAATTGCTAATATCACCAAACCAAGCGCGATTAAATCATAAGAACTCTGCCACCAACCCTTCTTCAGAAAGTCGCGTGGCTTATCATGATGCAATAAATTTTCGCGGGCAATACCACCAAATAATGGCATTTCTGGTCTGGCATACGCATCTTCCAGCCAATGCACAAAACCTGAAATAAAGTCAGCCAAGAATATAATTAGCAATAATTTTAATAACATAACCATGCTCCTCTGATAAAAAAGAACATCTATCTGTTCCTTGAAACCGAGCATAGTCATCGCACTTTATGACATCAATACCATTATATTAAGGTATTATATATCGATACTTTGTGTTGCATCTTATGATGCGTTTTGCACTCAAGGAGTAAAAAAATATGGCAAATACAGATCTCATGATTACGACACTCAAGCGCGTACTCAAATCACGTGGAAAAACGTATGGTGATCTCGCCAAAGCGCTACATCTCAGTGAAGCCAGCGTAAAACGATTGTTTTCAGATAAAAGTTTCACCCTGCATCGTTTGGATGAAATATGTCAGTGGCTAGAATTGGATTTCTTTGAATTGGCAAGAATCGCACGTGGTGAATCGATGACAACTAATGAAATGACCGTCGCACAAGAGCAAATTCTGGCTGATGATTTACAACTTCTCGGGCTGTTTTACCTCGTCAGAAACAATTGGCAATTACACGAAATTGTTAATTACTATGAAATATCCGAACCCGCCTGTATCCGTTTGCTCATTCGTTTAGACCGTGCAAAATTAATTGAACTTTTGCCCGATAATCGCATCAGACTTCGTGTCTCGCGCCAAGTCAAACATCAGCCTTATGGACCAATTCGGCTCAAACATGGCGAGATGATGACCAATAATTTTTTGGCAGTGCGATTTGATGAGCACCAAGGTTATTTTGAATTTGTCGGCGGCGATTTATCACCCGCCTCAGCACTGATTATTCAACGCAAACTCGATCAGGTTGCCGCTGAGTTTCATGAACTGTCAGAACTCGATATCAATCTACCCATTCATGAACGCACCTTGTATGGTGCCGTTTTTGGTATTCGACCATGGAATAGTGCAGAAGAAATGTGCGGTTTTAAAAAACGAACAACCAAAGCAGCTTCACATTAAGGAAAGCTCTTTTCTCCGCTTAAAAATGGATGAAGCGGTGAATCATTACTGCGACTAATTCTTGTATTTTACAGCGAAGAACTATACACTATGCAGTCATTTTTACCGTATATACATTAGAGCGAGATCAGCATGGCACGCGTGACTGTAGAAGATTGCTTAGGCGCAGTTGATAATCGTTTTGAATTGGTTTTGGTTGCTGCTAAGCGCGCACGTCAATTGGCTCGTGGTACCGCTGAATCAGCATTGGCATGGGAAAACGACAAACCAACGGTGATGGCACTGCGTGAGATTGCCGCTGGTCATGTAACCCGTGATATTTTGAAAATGAAAGATGAGCCAGCGCCAGTTTCTAACTTGGATGCGGTCATGTCATCAATTTCGTTGAATGATTTCACATTCTAATCATGTGACTTGAAGTTTAAAAAAATCCCACGCATCGACGCAAGCCACTCTCAAAAACGGTTGATTTTGAGAGTGGCTTTTTAACAACTAGGCGGTGTGAGATGCTCGCAACTACTAGCTTTGAGTGTTGTTCTGTGCAGCAAGATGTACGCTTGAGTTTCGCGGACGAATTTATCTGCTGCCAATATTACTAAAGTAGCCAAAACTTCTCGACTGTGCAACAAATGTGGCACATAATATCGCTACAGACAGCAACATTCGGTTGCGGTCATCTCTTAGAGAGGCTTTAGATCATGAATAGAACAGATATGCTTGAAACTGCCAAAATCAATCTTGAGAAATCAAAGACAAGTCCTGATGCTTGGCGTAACTTTAATGTGCAAGAACTTAAAGAAGCGCTTCTTGAGGCTGCCGAACTTTTGTATGCTAAAAATGACATCATTTTACGTGTGACACCATTGAATTGCTTAACCTCTTTTCCGAACGAGATAGGGAGGTTGATGTTTTACGCACACCCCAACACCATTCAATTACCTTATCCACTCACAGCGCTACCAGCCTCAGAGTTTGAGGTTGAATTACAGGCTTTGAACGACGCATATCGTCATTATAAGCAGGACTCCACGGGTGAACCCGATCAGGGTGGCGCGATAAAATTAAAGGCTATTGGAGAGGCTTTGTATGGCAGATCATGGCAAGCACAGCTTGCGGATGATCTGGGTGTTGATCGTCGTCGTATTACTCACTGGCTTGATGGCACTCGCAGTATCCCTGCTGGGGTGTGGGGTGACTTGAAAATAATCGCGGCACGCAGAAAGGCGGAAGTTAACGCGGTTGTGACAGACTAATCTTCCTCGTAAAAAGATAAAGCCCTCCCAATCTAATTAAGAGGGCTTTTTGCTGTCTAAAACATCAACCGTTTTTGAGAGTGGCTTGCGCATCGACGTGGGATTTTTATTTGTACAAAGTTTATCTATTCCTAGTAAAAAGCTGGGGCTTACCCTGTTTCTATGCCCGAAACAATTCGACTTCGTCCCTGCTGCTTTGCCTGATACAAAAGCCAGTCCACTTGGGCAAGGAATGCAGCTGGCGTATCTTTTACAGTAGGAACGATCGTGCTCACGCCTTGGCTTACGGTCAAGTAAGCGCCGAGCTTAGAACCTCGATGTGGAATCATTTCATCAAGAATAAGTTGATGACATTTTTCTGCAAGTTTTATCGCATTTCTGGCATCCGTTTCAGGTAAAAGCATCACAAACTCTTCCCCGCCATAACGCGCAAAGATATCTCGCGATCTACCCGCAACTATTGCCAACAATTGCGCAACACGTTTAAGACACGCATCACCACCAGGATGACCATACTGCTCGTTGTATTCTTTAAAATAATCCACATCAAACATGATCAATGACAAAGGACGACACTCACGATGGGCGCTGCCCCACTCACGCTCAATAGTCAGATCAAACATGCGGCGGTTCGCAACACCTGTCAGACCATCAGTAAAGGAATATTCCTCAAGTTTGCGATTAAGACGGATCAGTTCTTCTTCTGTTTTTTTGCGTTCGCTAATGTCGAACATGAAACCAACTAACGCTTCAACCTCGCCATCTTTCCGCACGACATGGACAACATCACGAATCCACACATAGTTGCCATCAGCAGTGAGCGCACGGTAATCTGCCTCGTGATCGATACCCGATTGCGACTGAGAAACACAAAAATTGACCACTCTATCGCGATCATCTTCATGTATGCGCGCAGCCCAATCATCGACTGTGATCCAGCTATCAGGTTTCCAGCCGAGAAGCTCCTCAATCTGTGGCCCAATGTAGCTAAACTTCATGGTTGCCCAATCGATTCGCCATGGAATCGCCTTAGTCGATTCCAGCAACGTTTTATAAACTTTGTTGTTGTCTGGTTCTAATTCGTTCTTATCACTAACCATGTTCCTGACTCCTTTCAGCCAACTCGGTTGCAATTCATCCCTCAAACATACACTACTTCATCCCCACGACCAACCGTCTCGCACTCATAATCCCAGGTTGTTGTTCAAGTCTAGCTAATAATCGAGATAATTGCGCCAAACCCTTCACTTCAATTTGCAGTTTCATCGTCGCAATACCATTGGCTTCAGTGATGGTATTGACCTGTTGAATATTGATCTGATCTGCAAAAATCACCGAAGTTAAATCTTTAAGCAGTCCACGTCGATCATACGCCTCGATGACAATTTGTACAATTTGTCCATTAGTCGGCTGCATTTCCCAGCCCGCTTCTACGGCGCGCTCTGCATCTTGAGCAATTAACCGCGCGTATTCAGGGCAGTTTTCGTTATGAATACTGACACCACGATGCTGGGTAATATAGCCTGCTATCGGTTCACCATGCACTGGCTGACAGCATTGCGCAACGTGCAGTTCAACATTATCTAAACCATCAATCAAAATACCATGCTGGGATAATGTTCGACTTGCACGCGGATTTAATGCAGGTTTCAACATCAATTCAGGCTGATCTTCATCAGGCTGCATTTGTTTATTGATCTGATTCATCAGTTGATGCAGGCTAATATCACCTGTCACCAAACCAATCAGAATATCATCACCACTTTTAACATTGAACGCTTTGGCATAATCCGCAAGATCAATACTCTTGGGATGAATGGCAAGACGTGTCAATTCTTTAGCCAGTGTTTCTCGGCCAATTTCAAGATTCTTACTACGATCTTGCTGGCGGAACCAATAGCGTAATTTGTCGCGTGCGTGAGCCGTCTTGATATAACCCAGCGAACCAACCAACCAATCTCGATTCGGATCACGGTCTTTTTTAGTCAGAATCTCGACTTGTTCGCCCGTTTTCAGCTTATAAGTCAGCGGTACAAAACGTTGGTTTACGCGCGCGGCGTAGCAATGATTACCGACTTGAGTATGCACATGATAGGCAAAATCCAAAACCGTCGCGTCTTTTGGTAACTCTTTAATGTCACCGTCGCGACTGAATACATAGATTTTTTCAAATTCGCCCCAGTCGTTCAGCGAACCGATATCACTTTCTTCATAAGAGTCAGGATCATCTGAATGTTTTGAGCCATTATCTTGTCGATTTTTATTTTCTTGATAATTTTCAAGCACGCTGCGTAGCGAATGAAGCTTATGGTCGAAGACGATATCACCATTCTTCTTACCTGCTTTCGTGCCTTCTTTATAATTAAAATGCGCACAAACACCAAGTTCAGCTTCATTGTGCATTTCCATAGTACGGATTTGCACTTCAAGTGATTTGTTTTCAGCGAGTACAGCGGTATGCAATGAGCGGTAGCCATTTGCTTTCGGATTAGTAATGTAATCGTCAAACTGATCGGGAATGTGGCGCCATAGTTGATGCGCAACACCAAGCGCATGGTAGCAATCAGGGACATTATCAACTAAAACACGCAGCGCACGAATATCGTACAACTGATCAAAACTCAGCTGCTTACTTTTCATTTTGCGATAAATGGAATAAATATGCTTAACACGTCCCGTGACATCAGCCTTAATGCCCTGCTCTGACAACGCATCATGCAGTTTTTTCGTCATGTTCTGAATGTATTGCTCGCGTTCGAGACGTTTCTCACTCAATAAAGTCGCAATTTCTTTGTAACGTTCTGGCGACAGAAAACGGAACGCAATATCCTCAAGTTCCCACTTGAGTTGCGCAATTCCCAATCGATGCGCAAGTGGTGCATAAATGGTCAGAATTTCACGGGCAACACGCTCTTGACGTTCACGAGAAGCACTCGCCAATTCACGCACGGCGAAGGTACGTTCGGCAAGTTTGATGAGTACCACGCGTACATCTTCGGTCACAGAAATCAGCATCTTATAAATGCCTGATAAATGCTCGCGTTGATTATTTTCAAAATGATCTTCGAGACGACGATTACGCTCGATGAGTTCGGACAACCCCCCCATTGCAAGGGTGCTACGAATCAGATTTTGAATGCCTACACCAAAGGCGGCGCCAATCTCATCAATATCAATCAGCTTTTCACGCACACCACGGAATAAGACAGCAGCAACCAGCGTCTCTGCATCAACTCGAAGATGAGTCAAAATATCCGCCATCCCAACACCTGCAAGGTAGGCGTTAGAACGATGTTCAAATCGAGTGGTATCGGCCTCGGCTGCGCGACGCGCAACCAATTCACTCGCTTGCCGCAATTGCTCAATTGCAGACTGATCGAGCTGCTCGGATAGGCGTTTCAGCCACCCTTCCAGATCGACATCTGACTCACCGAAGCTTGCCAACGCAGCATCAGCTTTCTGTGCTGCATTTGCCTCATCCATACGTCTCGGTAAATCTTCGCGTATTCTGACCATATCAACCTCGTGCCTCAACGCGCGACTTTTTTAATAACTTTCAGTTTTGCAGCTTTTTTAATGTGGCGAAAAATCCTTCTTCATCACATCGAAAGCAGACCACTTACACCTTCGAACTCAATAATGCGTTTCACATATCAAGTCCAACTTTTACCGTATTATTTCATAACAACGGTTGTTTCTTTACATGCTTTACTTCTTTACAAATAAAGCAATAGATTCGACATGGCTGGTATGGGTAAACATGTCCATGACACCTGCACTTTGCATCACGTAGCCTGCTGCTGTCAGTATACCCGCGTCACGCGCAAGCGTCGCTGGATTACACGATACATAAACAATCCGTTTTGCATTAAAACGTGACACATAGTGCATCACTTCTTCCGCACCCGTCCGCGGTGGATCGATGAGCAGCGCATCAAATCCTTGCGCAGCCCATGGCTGATGAGAGAAATCTTTTGTCAAATCCTGTGCGTAGAATTGAACATTATCCATGTTGTTCAACGCTGCATTCTCATCACCGCGCTGCACCATCTCGGCACTACCTTCCACTGCAATCACTTGGCCAGTTGCACCAACACGTCGCGCTAACGGTAATGAAAAGTTACCTAAGCCACAAAACAGGTCGAGAACACGCTCGCCTTCTTTCAACTCTAGCAAATCGCAAGCCAACGTCACCATCTGGCGATTGATATCGCGATTGACCTGAGTAAAATCAAGGGGAGAAAAGGCAAACTTCACATCGAAATCGGGCAACTCGTAATGCAGACGCATCGGTGCATCGGGTTTATCAATGCGATGCACCGTGTCATAATTACCAGGTTGCAGATATAACTGCCATCCAAGATTTCGCGCGTAATTAAGCAACTTTTCTGTGTCATTTTGATGAAGCGGCGTTAAATGACGCACAATCATGGCAACTGTGCCATTTTCATGCTCATCACCAATCGCAATTTCTAGCTGCGGAATTTGCTCACGAGCTTGCAAACTTTCCAGCAACGCTTTTAACTCGCCAATCCGCTGACCAACTTG
>JASLFQ010000229.1 GCA_030150595.1 Aquirhabdus sp. | reverse complement strand
CATTTTCTTCGCACTGGTAATCGGAAGCGTTTGGCATGCCACACACTCTGAACGTGCTGCTACAGATAGTGCGCTTTATGGTTTACTAGCAATCAGTGTTTGGGCGCAGGCAAATTTATTTAGAAAACACAAAGCACTTGCACCACAAATTGCAGCGATGTTAGCCATTTTTCCGCTACTGACAGCTCTATATTTACCTAAAGCACTTTTCCATATCGTCGCCACAGGCTCTCCAATTAATGATTGGCATCGACTTTTCAGTAATATTCGCATGCTGGATGATGCTCTTTTACCGTGTATTTTTTTATTATGGCAACGTCCTGCTTGGCTGGCTCATAACACCACAAACAAACCAATACTTAACCACATACTTACAGCAATAATTTACATCATTTCAATCATCTACTTTCTTGTTTTTTGGTACGACGGTACACGAGCTGTTTTATTATCCATTACAGTTGGACTGAGCTTCATTGCGATATTTAGGCGTGATCAATGGATCAATTTACGTCTACCAATTTTCACACTCCTCATCTCTGGGCTCCTTTTTCTAGCTCTGAAGCATGGATTACCTCATGTACTTGCTGATCGTTTATTACGTACAGGAAGCTCTGGACGAGATGGTTTATGGGTTAAATGCCTAGAACTTTGGCACACACATCCGATTCTGGGTGTTGGCGGTGATAACTTTGTGCTCGCCCAGCCTTGGCTACTCAATGGTCATCCACATAACACACCGCTACAACTTATCAGTGAATGGGGTATCGCTGGGTTAATTGCGATGATCTTATTGATTCCCATCGTCACGCAAATTTATCGTTACCGCCAAAAACTGCCTGCATTTGCAATTGCGGCAACAATCGCCGTCAGTGTTGATTCTTTATTTTCAGGCATTCTTGTCTACCCACTCAGCCAAATGCTTGGAGTCTGGTCATTAGCTTGGTTAATTTCTTTATTACCAACACACTCGCTGAATCAACCATTTGAAGTAAAATCAGACAAGACAAAATACCAATCAACAATACGCACGCCCTTAAAGCCTAGATTGATTTCATGGCAACTGACCCTTAAAGTGATATCAGCCATCGCTATATCTGCAATGCTTTGGGTTCATGGTAACGATATGATCTGCGTCCAATGTACCAGCATTGACCCTGATAATGCCCCACGTTTTTGGCAATATGGTCGTGCACTTCATTTAGAAAAATTAAGTGCAGACTTACAGGATCTTGTCAAAAACGAGCAATAGGTGGACAGTTCGTAGATTAAAACTTGTACGTAAAACATAGAGAAATATATGAGCATCAATCCTGTACACAACAATCCAACACAGAATGACATTGAGCGCGTACGGGCATTTCTGCTTGATTTACAGGCACGCATCTGCGCCGCGCTTGAAAAAGAAGAACAACAAAATGGCGGTACAGCACAATTTATTCCAGATGATTGGCAACGCCCTGAAGGCGGCGGTGGTCGTTCTTGCGTATTACAGGGCGGAGATGTGATTGAAAAAGGTGGCGTCATGTTTTCACATATTGACGTAAAACATCTACCCGCATCCGCAACTGCACGTCATCCACAGATTGAAGGTGCTACAGCGCAAGCATTAGGGGTTTCTCTAGTCATTCACCCCAAGAATCCACATGTGCCAACAACACACGCAAACATCCGTTTATTCGTCGCGCAAAAAGAAGGCATGGAACCTGTTTGGTGGATGGGCGGTGGCTTTGATCTGACGCCTTTCTACCCTGTTGAAGAAGATTGTATCGCTTGGCATCAAACTGCTTTTGATCTCTGCGCCCCGTTTGGCGAATCCGTTTATCCTGAATATAAAAAGTGGTGTGATGACTACTTTTATATCAAACATCGTGATGAACACCGTGGTATTGGTGGACTGTTTTATGATGATTTAAACGCATGGGGCTTTGCGCGTTGCTTTGAGTTTATGCAAAGTGTCGGCAATGGCTTTCTTGAAGCGTACTTACCGATTTTGCAAAAACGTAAAAATACACCCTTCATTGAAGCTCAGCGTGAGTTTCAACTTTATCGTCGTGGACGCTACGTTGAATACAACCTGGTCTATGACCGTGGCACGTTATTCGGTCTGCAAACGGGTGGACGCATTGAGTCCATTCTGGTCAGTTTACCGAACTTGGTCAGTTGGCATTACCGTCCCGAATGGGCTGAAAGTTCACCAGAATCACGTCTCACATCTTATTTTTTGAAACCCCGCGATTGGTTAGGATTAAATAAAGATTTGGAATCTTAAATAATATGAAAAAATTCGCTGTCATCGGCAACCCGATCGCTCATAGTCGTTCACCTGAAATTCATCAAGCCTTTGGTAAGCAGACTGGTATTGATTTGAGTTATGAACGCATTCTTGCACCACTTGCTGGTTTTTCAAAAGTCGTTCAAGATTTTTTTGCGCAGGGTGGCAATGGCTTAAACATTACCGTTCCATTCAAAGAAGAAGCTTTTGCATTATGTGATGATCTCACTGAACGCGCCAAAGCTGCGCGGGCGGTAAATACACTATGGATGCAAGACGGAAAATTGCATGGTGACAATACAGATGGTGCTGGATTAGTAAATGCTATGACCACTTTGCAATGGTCACTCAATAATAGTCGTATTTTAATCTTAGGTGCGGGCGGAGCAACGCGTGGCGTGGTACTACCATTAGCAAATGCAGGGGCAAAAGAAATTGTCATCGCCAATCGCACAATCATTCGTGCCGAATCATTAGTTGAAGATCTATCCATATTTATTAAAAATACCAAACTTCACGTGATTGCTTTAGATCAATTAACGGGTCACTATGACATTGTGATCAATGCGACCTCAGCGAGTCTTTCTGGTGATGGCATCGTATTACCCGAAACACTGACCTTTGAGC
>JASLFQ010000098.1 GCA_030150595.1 Aquirhabdus sp. | reverse complement strand
CATGGTGATCGTGATGTGTGGTTGAATGCGCCGCCGATTCCATTGTCGACCGAAGAGATGGATTATGTGTTTGATTTGCCTTATGCACGGATTCCGCATCCAGCCTATGGCGATGCGCGGATTCCTGCGTATGACATGATTAAGTTCTCGGTCAATATCATGCGTGGTTGTTTTGGTGGCTGTACGTTCTGTTCGATTACCGAACATGAAGGGCGCATTATCCAGAACCGTTCGGAAGAGTCGATTCTGCGCGAAGTGGAAAGTATTCGTGATACCACACCGGGTTTTACTGGCATTATTTCTGACCTGGGTGGGCCAACGGCGAATATGTATCGTCTGGCCTGTAAAGATCCTGAAATTGAAAAGAATTGTCGTAAACCGTCGTGCGTTTATCCTGGCGTTTGTGAAAATCTGGAAACCGATCATAGTCATCTGACGCAGCTTTATCGCAAAGCGCGTGAGCTGAAAGGTGTGAAGAAAATTCTCATCAGTTCAGGTCTGCGTTATGACTTGGCGGTGCTGAATCCAGAATATGTCAAAGAGTTGGTGACGCATCACGTCGGCGGTTATTTAAAGATTGCGCCAGAGCATACCGAAGGCGGCCCGTTGTCGAAGATGATGAAGCCGGGTATTGGTGCGTATGATCGATTCAAGCAACTATTTGATCGCTTTAGTAAAGAAGCGGGCAAAGAGCAGTATTTGATTCCGTATTTCATTGCGGCTCATCCGGGTACGACCGATCAAGACATGATGAATTTGGCCTTGTGGCTGAAGAAAAATGGCTTTCGTGCTGATCAGGTGCAGACGTTCTATCCATCTCCGATGGCGACCGCAACGACGATGTATCACACGTCCAAGAATCCACTTCGCAAAGTCAGTCGTGGTAGTGAAACGGTGGATATTGTGAAGGGCGATAAGCGTCGTCGTCTGCATAAAGCCTTCCTGCGTTACCATGATCCAAACAACTGGCCTTTGCTGCGTGAAGCGCTGAAGAGTATGGGACGTGCGGATTTGATTGGTAATGCCAAGCATCAGTTGATTCCAACGAATCAGCCGTTGAATAAAGAGTCTGGTGAATACAGCACTGCACGAAAGAAGAATTCGTCAGTCGCAGGTGATTCGCGTAAACGTTCAGGTTTGTCGCAACAGCCGACGCCTCAGCCGAAGAAAGGTCAAATTTTGACGCAGCATACGGGCTTGCCGCCGCGTGTGACGGGTGCGAAGAAGCAGAAGGTTTAGTTTTTTAAAGTTATTTTGAAAGATATTTGGCGCTCTTGCTTTGAAGTCTTCCCCTGAGGGGGAAGATTTAGAAGGGGGTGTTTTTTTATGTGAAGATCAAAAGCACCCTTCCCCCTCAGGGGAAGGAGCAAAAGCATTAACTCTCATCAATTAAATCAAAGAAACCTGAACCACTAATCGCTTTTAATAAATCATCTGGCACGAGCCCAACATCTAATCCGCGTTTTCCGCCACTGACATAGATTTTTTCTAATGTTTTTGCTGACGCGTCCAATGCTGTTTTCAACAGTTTCTTTTGCCCAATTGGGCTAATGCCGCCGACAAGATAACCTGTAATTCGTTCAGCTTCATCAGGCTTTGCCATGCGGACTTTCTTTAGTCCAAACGCATGAGCGGCTTTCTTTAAGCTCATTGTATGAGTGACGGGAATGATCGCGACAAAGAACTGTTTTTCATCGGTAATAAGCAACGTTTTGAAAACACATTCCATTGGCAGATTGAGTTTTTCAGCAGCTTCCAAACCAAAATTTGTACATGCGGGATCATGTTCGTATTCATGAATGCTAAATGGAATATTTAGTTTCTTGAGCAAGTTGCATGCTGGCGTCATTTTATTCTCTACTTTCTAGACTTATGTATTTCGCGCATGACAGTCGATCTCATGATCATTCACCATGCCAGTTGCTTGCATAAAGGCATAACAAGTTGTCTCGCCAACGAAGCGAAAGCCAGCTTTCTTTAAGGCCTTGGATAATGCGAGACTTTGAGCTGTTTTGGTTGGTGCTTCACGATAACTCTTTAATTGATTGACAATCGTTTGTCCGCCCACAAAGCTCCAAGCCCATTCTGAAAAGTCGATGCCTTGTGCTTGCATGGCCATATATGCTTTTGCATTATCGCGAATGGCGGACAGCTTGCCGATATGACGAATCAATCCTGCATCCGTGACGAGTTCTGCTAAATCTTCATTAGTTAATGCCGCAACTTTAATAGGGTCAAAATTAAAGAAACGTTTGCGATAATGTTCACGTTTTCTGAGAACCGTAATCCAAGACAATCCTGCTTGTTGACCCTCTAGGCAGATTTTTTCAAAAAGCCGAATCGGATCATGTTGTGGGCGCCCCCATTCGTGGTCATGGTAGGCTTGATAAAGTGGGTCATCGCTACACCAGCCGCAACGTTGAACGATTAAGTTTGAATCTGTCATTTTTTTCTCAATGATCGTGGTTTTAGGCATTTTGCAATTATACTGATGCCAGAATTTGATTTTAGCGACTCATTGCTTTGATTGGGTCGCATTTATTAAGCCGTTTTTAAAGGGATAACATATCGCATGTCAACGACAAGCCCATTCATTATATTTCAACATATTGTGCCGCAGCGTAGTTTAAGTCATTTGGTTGGCGCGTTGGCAGCAAGCCGTATTGGCTTTGTGAAGAATGCTTTTATCAAGACTTTTGCTAATCACTACAATATCGACATGTCCTTGGCGGAAGAAGAAAATTTGACAGCGTATGCGAGTTTTAATGATTTCTTCACGCGTTCATTAAAAGACGGCGTTCGTGCGATTGACTCAGCACCAAATTCAGTGGTTTCTCCTGCGGACGGTGCGATTTCACAATTGGGTAAAATCGTTGGCGATG
>JASLFQ010000089.1 GCA_030150595.1 Aquirhabdus sp. | reverse complement strand
GAATGAAAGTGACAAGGATGTCGCTTCAAATTTAGTCAAACATGAACTATCGTATAAGATCTATTCACACCGAATATTGATATAAGAAGACTCCCATTACGGATTATTTTGGAGCAGAGCAGAGTCCATGAATCAACAAGAAAAGGGCCGTCATATTTTCAGTTTTCTTTCGGAACCTGAAAATTTACTCAATAAGAAGCTCGAAGACCATCGAACTTTTAGTGCCATTATGTTCGCGATGACCGCAATCATTGGATCATCTCACTGGGTGTGGGACTACGTGACTGATCCCATTGGTGCACGCCATACTATTTGGTTGAGGCTTATTTTTTGGTCTCTCTTTGCTTACTCTTTTGCGTTTATGCACGTCAAAAACCGTCGAGTGCTTGAATTTGCATCCGTCATGGCTGGATTACTACTGCTCATTAATTACGTGGAAATTCTGAATCGACTCAATACGGGCATGGTGTACGGCATTGGCGGATTCGTATTTTTCCTATTTTTGCCGTTATTGATGTTTCAAGGCTTCTCCGTACGAGTCAACATTCTCAGTACTTTTTTGTTTGCAGCTTTCCCACAAGTCCTAGCACTGCTTGGTATCGCCCATAACTTCCAACACGCTCAGTATGCAGTTCTCATCTGGCCTGCCGCTATTGCCATGATGTTGACGCATTATGCATTTGTGCTGAATTATCGATTTCGGTATGACTCCGAGGCAGCACTCGAATTTGCATCCAATACCGACCCACTGACAGGCGTGAGCAATCGCCGATACTTTATACCCACGATTCGCCATGAACTCATTCGTAGTCAACGCTTTAAACATCCCGTGTCCCTGATCGTACTGGATATCGATAATTTTAAGAAAATTAATGATGTTTATGGACATTCTACTGGTGACTCGGCTATCTGCACACTCGCCAATATCTGTCGGAAAATGGCACGCCAAATCGACTTCGTCGCACGACTGGGTGGAGATGAGTTTGCAATTCTTCTTTTAGAGGTCGGATTAGAAGATGCTTTGGCTGTAGGAGAGCGTATTCGTCTAGCCGTAGAAAATGCCCCAGTAAGAAGTTTTGAGGGTGTGGATGTGAAATTCACGATCAGTGTCGGTGTCGCTGAGCAACCCACTGATAATATGTCCGAAGAATGGCTCATTGAACTGGCAGACGCGGCAATGTATGACGCAAAATCCACAGGTCGTAACCGTGTTGTCGGTTCCGACCGTGGCATTCCCCAAACGGTAATGACCGAAATGTAAACACTCGCTCAATGCCCATAAATGCCTTAATATAATAAGACTTCAATAGGGATAATTTGGAGCAATAAAGTCTGATGCAGATATCCAAGATCGCTTCATACTTTTTAAAATTACTCGCAGAACCTGAACCTCTCCTGAAGAAGAAATGGGCGGATCATCGTTCTTTAAGCTCACTTATGTTCATCGTGGCGGCTTTTCTAGGACCCTTAGAGTGGTCAGCAGACTACGCCACAGACCCCGATGGTGCCATGCACACTATAGGATTGAGATTAACCTATTTATCACTCCTCGCCTTTCCCTTCGGCTTGAAGTACATCAACAATCGCCGCGTGATTGAATTCGCATCTGTAAGCGCAGGACTCGTTGGACTCATCAGCTTTGTAGAAATATTGAATCGGCTCCACATGGGCATGATCTATGGTATTGGTGGCTTTACCCTTTTCTTGTTCATGCCATTACTCATCGCCCAAGGTTTCTCATTGCGTGTGAACCTCTTTGCTACATTACTTTATGCTGCCTTTCCCCCATTTCTTGATGCCATTGGCTATGCTCGAGACTTCGAGTCAGTTCACTATGCCGTGCTCATTTGGCCGACCGCAATTGCAATGATGTTAGCCCATTGCGCTTTCGCGCATAATTATCGACTCCGATATGAATCCGAGCTCGCACTACAATCTGCATCTAACTCTGACTCCATGACAGGGCTAAGCAATCGACGCTACTTTATGCCGCTGCTCAAACAAGAGATTCTCCGTGCACATCGTTTTATGCATCCCATTTCACTACTGATGCTAGATATCGATCATTTTAAAAATATCAATGATCTATATGGACACCAAACAGGCGATCTCGTCATCTGTACCATTGCAAATATTTGTCGAAACACCGCACGCTCAATCGATGCGCCAGCTCGTATCGGCGGAGAAGAGTTCGCCATATTATTACTAGAAGTAGGTTTAGAAGGCGCATTAACCGCTGCTGAGCGGATTCGTAAAGCAGTAGAAAACACAACGATTAGGAGCGCGAAAGGAGTTCCTCTCAATTTCACGATTAGCATCGGTGTCGCCGAACGACCACTCGATGTTGTGTCCGAAGAGAGGTTCATTGCACTGGCGGATGCAGCCTTGTATAAAGCCAAGGCTTCCGGACGTAACTGTGTCCAGTGTGCTGAACCTCCTCAATGCCATCTCCGTAGACAGTAAAGACTACAAAATACACCAGCTATCAAAATAGCCCTTCAAAGAAAAACGAACGCTATGCGATGCACAAGGTTCGTTTTTTGTTGCGTACATCTGCCCTGACGCATTTATCCCATCAATTTTGACAGATCCATACACTCCATCACCTGAATCCCACCACCATGCATCAGCATCGGATGACCATCCGTCAATTCAATCGCTTGAGCCAGATTCTCCGCTTGAATGATTGAGTAGCCTGTGACATTGGCGTTAGTCGCATTGCCTATCAATTTGTCTTCGGACATAAATGGTGCACCACCATCCACCAATGCGGAACCCAGCTTAGCAAAATACATGCCCCATAACTGCATGTGTTCTGGTGATGGCGCACCCGCTGGCTTATCCATACCACTGTACAACAAAACAAATCTTTTCATGAGTCCATTCCTTATATAAATATATGTGCGAGCGAGTATCAGGGCTTATATCAGTACATTACGTTTCTATATGTACAAACTAATATAAACCTGTAAATGACTATAACGTAATCAAGATGACAGTGTGTATATTTGCATAAAAAAACAATCCAACCCTACTCGACTACGTACAACGATACAAAATCAAGCGTAGAATAAAGATCATATTCAAAGACTCAATGGACGAGTCGATTGGTAGTCCAATGTGTCACGCCTGTTCTTTATCAGCTTACACCGAGGTCATCATGTCAGTACAAAACCAACATAATCTGCATAACAGCCTACAAACAATCAGCCTAAAAAATGGCGAAACAAGAAAAATTTATTCATTACCTGCATTGGAAACCGCAGAAGTCGGGCCAATTTCCAAGCTTCCCGTTTCCATCCGCATCGTGCTCGAAGCCGTGCTTCGCAATGTGGATGGCAAGAAAATTACCTACGAACACGTCAGGCAACTCGCCAATTGGCAACCCAATGCCAGCCGCGTGGATGAAATTCCATTTGTGGTTGCGCGCGTGGTTTTGCAAGACTTCACGGGTGTGCCTTTACTCGCTGACTTGGCGGCAATGCGTAATGTCGCAGCCGACATGGGCAAAAACCCAAAAGCCATTGAACCACTGGTTCCTGTCGATTTGGTCGTCGATCACTCGGTGCAAGTGGATTTTTATGGCACAGCAGATTCACTGCGCGAAAATATGGAATTGGAATTCAAACGCAACAACGAACGCTACCAATTCATGAAATGGGGCATGCAAGCCTTCGATACATTTGGTGTCGTGCCGCCAGGATTTGGCATCGTGCATCAAGTGAATCTGGAATACTTATTCCGTGGCGTCCAACAAAAAGATGGTGTGCTCTACCCTGATACGTTGGTTGGAACTGATTCACATACCACGATGATTAACGCAGTCGGTGTCGTCGGTTGGGGTGTCGGCGGGATTGAAGCAGAAGCAGGGATGCTTGGACAACCTGTGTATTTCCTCACGCCTGATGTCGTTGGCGTCGAGTTAAAAGGCAAATTACGCGAAGGTGTCACCGCAACCGATCTAGTGCTCACTATTACCGAGATGCTGCGTAAGGCAAAAGTCGTTGGCAAATTTGTGGAATTTATTGGCGAAGGTACAGCGTCATTATCTTTAACTGATCGCGCAACCATTGCCAATATGGCACCTGAATACGGTGCGACAATGGGGTTTTTCCCTGTCGATCAAGTCACAGTCGATTACATGCGTGGCACAGGTCGCCGCGAAGAAGACATTGATGCGTTTGAAACGTAC
>JASLFQ010000090.1 GCA_030150595.1 Aquirhabdus sp. | reverse complement strand
TGCCTTGCGTCCGCGCGATCATGGGGTTTGGGCGCCACTACTTCACCTGTATCCTGATGCAGAAATTCCTGTCATTCAGATTTCGATTCCGAGGACATTTAGTCCGCAACAACTGTTTGATCTTGGACAAGCATTAACTAGCTTGCGTACACAGCAGATTTTACTCATCGGTTCGGGCAGCATTACGCATAACTTACGTGAATTGTCGTTTAGAGACCCGCATGCAGCACCACCGAATTGGGCGAGTAGTTTTAAGAATTGGGTGATTCATAAGCTCGGTTCAAGTGACTATACCGCTGTTTTAAATTGGAAATATGAAGCGCCGAACCCTAAACAAAACCATCCGACAGATGAACATTTAGAACCCTTGTTCTTTGCGATGGGCGCAGGATCGCGTTTTAGCGTCGTTCACTCGAGCTTTACGATGGGTTCATTGGGTATGGATATTTATCGGTTTGACTGATTCGATTTCAACGATCAATTAAACGTGTAAAAAAGTCTTGTGTAAATAACCATGACCCCGTCGTATTATCCAGTTAAAATAGCGTATTGAATAACGCTGTAGACTGAAAATACCCTCCATGCTTGCGAACCAACTGCTAGAAAAACAAAAGCTTATTGCGCTCATCGACGCTGCATTACCGCAATGGCAATGCGGTCAGTGCAACACGCCCGGCTGTCTACCGTACGCCGAAGCAATTGCCAATGGCGAAGCGATTAATCTGTGTATTCCTGGTGGCGAGCCGATGGTTAAAATATTGGCGGAGTTGACCAATCGTCCGATTGAACCTGTCGCGCTTGGCCCGTTTCCCTTGCAATCGGATGGTCGTCCGCAAGCAATTCGCGCGGTGATTCGCGAAGCTGAATGTATTGGTTGCACCAAATGTATCGACGCCTGCCCTGTCGATGCGATTATGGGTACTGGCAAAATGATGCACACCATCTTGACTGATCTTTGTACGGGCTGTGAGTTATGTATTCCGCCCTGCCCTGTCGATTGTATTGATATTATTACGATTGAACCGCTTCAGCCGATATTTGATGCGCAATATGAATTGCAACGAGAGCATCAATTCAAACAAGATCGAAACGATTTACGCCAACGCTTTGAGGCGAAACAAGCGCGTGAAGCCGCGAAGCAGTCCATCAAATTATCCGCGTCACGCTTTGCCAATGAACCTGCGGTGATTGCCAGCGTCGCACCGCCAGCACCTACGCCGTCGATCAATATTGAGAAACACTCCAGCGCTTCTTCTATTCAACTGTCGACGTTACGCAGTCAAATTAAAAAATTAGAAAAACAACTTGTCGTCATGCCGAATGATGAAAAACGTAAAGCGGATTTAGAAACGCTTAAAGCAGAACTCGCACAACTCAACTCTGGCGATGCCACATGAAAAAAGCAGATATCGAAGAATTCTTTGCTCGCTTAAAAGAACAACGTCCAGAGCCGCGTACCGAGCTGGAATATACAACTGCATTTGAATTGTTGATCGCGGTTTTATTATCGGCGCAATCGACGGATGTAGGTGTGAATAAAGCGACGGCAAAACTCTACCCAGTCGCCAATACGCCAACTGCAATTCTCGCACTGGGTTTGGATGGTCTAAAAAGTTATATTAAAACCATTGGTTTATATAACAGTAAAGCCGAAAACATTATGAAAACCTGCCAGATGTTGATTGATCAGCATGGCGGTGAAGTGCCTGATACACGTGAAGCGTTGGAAGCGTTGGCGGGTGTTGGGCGTAAAACGGCGAATGTGGTGTTGAATACGTTTTTCGGTCAACCGACGATGGCGGTGGATACGCATATTTTCCGGGTGAGTAATCGCACTTCGCTTGCGAAGGGAAAAACGGTTGAGATTGTTGAGCAGAAGTTACTGAAAGCGATTCCAGCACACTACATGATGGATGCGCATCATTGGTTGATTTTGCATGGTCGCTATACGTGTAAGGCGCGGACGCCATTGTGTGGGACGTGTATTGTTAGTGATTTATGTGGTTGGAAAGAGCGGTTTGATTATGGGGTTGCGAATCCGATGGTTGAGGATAAGTGTAACAGTGATAGCCATTAACTAGAATATCTTGGAAAATTAAGCAATAACTTCACCAAATCAGATTGCTTATTCGTATCCGTCTTTTCATAAATAGACTTTAATTGTGTCTTGATCGTGTTGATTGTGACCTGATTTTCATGTGCAATTTGTTTAAGGGAAAGCCCTCCCATCAACAATAGTGCGATGCGACACTCGGCAGGTGTTAAACCTAATGCCGTAGATAACAATTGCGCATCCACTGCTGGAGCAAAGTCAGGATGATAAAACGTCAACATAGCTAATGGACGTGTACCAAATGATTTCATTGAAGTTTCAGGAATAATCAGACTTGAAAAAACAAACAATGTCTCTTTATTCACATTCATTATTTTTATGCAAGAATCATTTTTTTCAAGTTCCGGGATGTAATTTCCTGCACGATAACAAAGTTCAAATTCGTGGCAGTTTTTCCGAAACTCGCTCAAATAAGGCTCTGGCATCACCAAACTACTGTTTTGAATTTTTATAATTTCAGTCTGTTGCATCAATCGGTAAGCCGCATCATTAGCGTGTAGTACATTCCCAGTCAAACTAAGTAAGATAACAGGTTGATGTAACTTGTTAATCAGAGCGTAGCCAACCAAGGCTCCCATTGAAAATTGATAAAGATGTTTCTGCAGTTGCATCACCCGCTTGATATGCGGAGTGAGACGATTTACAAAATCAAGATCAACTTGATCCAAGGGTTGACGAGATTCAGAAGTCAGGATAAGCATAACCACAAGAATATCCTGATCATGCAAGAGTTTATATCCAGCAGAATATCGCGCACCGAAAGTAGCAATAATTCTTTGCTGAGTTTTCGCGAACTCTTGCATTTCCTCAGTAAAAAATTTATGGCATTGTATCCATTCTCCCGTATTAACAGCCATTGCCAGAAGCCAGCGAGGATCTTGTTGAACTGGACGCTTCAATGCTTCGAGTTCTGCCGCATAATATTCTGCAGAATCCCGCTGTCCATCAAAAGCAGTAAATGCGAGTGAGCTATGCTGAATATCCAATGAGGCAATCTGAGTTGACGTTGCATCAAGTGCGAGGGAGAGTTCTTTACAAAAAATTTGCCAACCATCCAGCGAATCTGTGACGGCATAAATCAAATCGACAAGTTCAGTATACTTTTGGTCAGATAGATTCATATTTTTTAGGTTTTTTCGAATTTTATAGGAAAACAGATTGACCTGACATTACATCGAATGCACGCTGCAAATCAACATTTACTATCTTCATTTCAAATATAAATTAACCTTCTAGAGCTATTGAATAATCACTGGATTTCCCAATATTAAAATATTCAAAATAATCGACTTGACTCAACATTAGATAAGTTATTAACCCTACCGACAATGCTGATTCGTTTTAATATCCAACGCATCACTCACCCAAACCAAATGCCAGCC
>JASLFQ010000304.1 GCA_030150595.1 Aquirhabdus sp. | reverse complement strand
CTTGGGCAACTTCAAGTTTGCCTTTTTGAACATAGCTCATATTCAGTCCTGATTCGATACGCGAAAAAATAAAGGTGAATTATACTGATATTTGCGAACTTTTGCAGCGTTTACATTCCTTTGTCATGTGTGAAAATTGCATCGTAAAACTTTGTACGATGGTATAGGTTCGTAAGGTAAATAGTAGCCATTCAGAAATTGTTCAACCAACCTAATGCCGTCAAAAAGCATAATCTGCTATTCTATCGTCAAGATTTAGACTTCTATATGAGATTTGCCATGTCTGTTATTGTTGGAACTCCTTTGCAATCTTCCGCTTTTCGCGTCCTCCTTCTCGGTTCAGGCGAATTGGGAAAAGAAGTCGCCATTTCGTTACAACGTTTAGGCGTTGAAGTGCATGCAGCAGATCGTTATGCAGATGCTCCAGCAATGCAAGTTGCGCATTTTTCTCATGTATTAACAATGACAGATGCAGTCGCACTTAAAGCATTGATTGAAAAAGTTAAACCAAATTTAATTGTTCCTGAAATCGAAGCGATTGCAACAGAAGTCTTATTAGAAATTGAAGCAGCGGGCACAGCTACTGTCATTCCATCAGCTAAAGCTGCAAACCTTACGATGAATCGCGAAGGCATCCGTAAGCTTGCTGCAGAAACATTGGGGTTAGCAACATCACCTTATCGTTTTGCAGATAGCTTAGAAAGTTTTAAAGCAGCCTGTGACAACATTGGTTATCCGTGTTTCATTAAACCCGTCATGTCTTCAAGCGGCAAAGGTCAATCGCGCATTACCAGTTTTGACCAAGTGGAAGCCGCTTGGGCATACGCGATGGAAGGTGGACGCGTTAAATCTGGCAAAGTGATCGTTGAAGGTCAGATTCAATTTGATTTTGAAATTACTTTATTGACTGTGCGTGCAAAAAATCCAGAAACAGGCGTAATCGAAACGCATTTCTGTGATGCAATCGGTCATCGCCAAGATGCGGGTGATTATGTGGAAAGCTGGCAGCCTCAACCGATGAGTGAAAAGGCCCTTGCTGAGGCAAAACGTATTTCTGATGTCGTCGCAACTGCTTTAGGCGGTTGTGGTGTGTTTGGCGTAGAACTTTTTGTGCGTGGTGATTTGGTTTGGTTTAGCGAAGTTTCACCGCGTCCACATGATACTGGACTGGTGACGATTGCCAGCCAATTCCAAAGCGAATTTGAACTTCATGCGCGCGCAATTTTAGGTTTACCTGTGGATACAACACGTCATAGTGCGGCAGCAAGTGCTGTGATTTATGCTGGATTAGATGCCAAAAACTTAAAGTTCACGGGTCTTGAAAAAGCACTCTCTATTCCAGGTAGTGATTTACGCCTGTTTGGAAAACCTGAAGGTTTTGCACGTCGTCGTATGGGTGTTGCAACTGTTCGTGCGCAAGATACGAACACTGCGCGTACTCTTGCAAAACAAGCAGCAGATTTAATTGAAGTAAGCGTCGCTTAAAGTTTTAAAATAATACAGTATGAACAATCAGATAACGAGGGATAAGATGAATCAAGAAACTCAACAATTGACGAACTTCATCCCTCCTACAATTGCAAAAATAAAAAGGCAATCCAAAGCATTAAATTTCTGGTTCCCAACAACTTTGCATGGTCTTGAACATGTCGATGAAAAGCGTCCTGCGCTCTATGTCGGTAATCATACATTGCTCGGTCATGACGTTCCGCCACTGATACTCAACCTTTATACGCAAAAACATGTCTACTTGCGTGGTGTTGGTGATCGCGCTCATTTCCGAGTTCCACTCTGGCGAACTTTAGTAAAACAGTATGGTGCATTTGAAGGTACACGAGATGCAATCCAGCAACTTATGGAGAAAAAAGAGCACATCCTTATTTATCCTGGTGGTGGACGTGAAGTGCTGAAAAACAAAGGTGAAGCCTACCAACTGATTTGGAAAAATCGCTTTGGCTTTATTGAGCTTGCGCTAGAAAATGGCTACGACATTATTCCTTTCGCGGCAATCGGTGGCGAAGAAATGTTAGACCTAAAATATGACTCTAATGATTTCAAAAAGTCCTTATTAGGAAAAGGTTTACAGCGTACTGGCATGATGAAACATATGCGTAACGGTGAAGCATTTGTTCCATTAACCACTGGTTTTTTAGGTTTACCCTTTATTCCACGTAGGCAGGCTTTAGATTATATTTTCTGTCCACGTATTGAAACTTCACATATTCCTAAAGAACAACGCGACAATTTAAAAGTTGAATTACGTCAGCAAGTTGCTGATGCGATTAATGCAGCTTTAACTGTATACGGTAAATGATTTTAATGGGTCATAAAAAAGGACGTAAACCAAATTGGTACGTCCTTCTTTATTCATATCATTTTCTTAAAACAGACGATTCATACCATTCAATGCCGCAACACGATACGCTTCCGCCATCGTTGGATAGTTAAAAGTCGTTTGAGTAAAATAATGCAAGCTATTATTACTTGAGCACATCATCACGGCTTGACCAATATGCACAATTTCAGATGCATTATGTCCAAAACAATGAATGCCAAGAATTTCTAAAGTTTCACGATGGAACAATAATTTTAAAACACCAACCGTTTCACCACTAATTTGCGCACGTGCGAGATGACGGAATGACGCCTGCCCGACTTCATATGGTACTTTTTCTTCGGTTAATTGTTGTTCGGTTTTACCAATCGAAGAAATCTCGGGAATAGTGTAAATCCCTGTTGGCACATTGGTCACAGGGGGAACATTTTCCTCACCAACCATGTGTGCAGCGGCGCAGCGACCTTGGTCGTATGCTGCCGAAGCCAATGACGGCCAACCGATGACGTCGCCAGCAGCATGAACATGTGCGACTTCAGTTTGATATTGACCATTGACTGATAATTGACCACGACTATTCGTCGATAATCCCATATTTTCTAATTGCAACTCATCGGTATTGCCTGATCGACCATTGGACCAAAGTATCGCGTCAGCTTTAATTTTCTTGCCACTTTTGAGATTAAGAACCACATAATCATCATGTGTTTCTAGGTTGTCGATGGTTTCATTATGGCGAATTAAAACGCCCAATTCGCGTAAGTAATAAGACAACGCATCTGCAATTTCATTATCTAAATAACTAAGCAACTGTGCCTGATTGTTAATTAAATCAACCTTGTAACCTAAACCAATGAAGATGGACGCATATTCACAACCAATGACGCCAGCGCCATAAATAATGATTTTTTGAATTGGATAATCCAAGGTTAAAATCTTATCACTATCAAACACACGCGGATGATTAAAGTCGAGGTCTTTCGGTTGATATGGACGACTACCCGTTGCAATCATCAGTTGATCAAATGATAAGATTTCACTGCCACCATCACGCAAATGTACGGTCAGAGAATGTGGATCATTAATTGAAGCCGTGCCATGAAAGACTTGAATTTGGTTACGTTCATAAAAACGTGTATGCGTCTCAACTTGCTTATTGATGACTTTACGTGCCATGCCCAAAATCTTGGTGAGCGGAACATGTTTCCATTCACCAACTTTTTGGAATAATGGATCACGTTGATAACGCATGATATTAAAGACAGTTTGACGCAAAGTTTTGCTAGGAATTGTTCCCACATGCGCACAGTTACCACCAACCACATCACGTTGATCGACCACTGCAACACGACGCCCACTTTTTGCCAATTTCATTGCAGCGCCTTCACCGGCTGGACCTGCTCCGAGCACAATGGCATCGAATTTATTTTGGGATGGAGTTTCTGGCGTTTTATTTTTGCGTGGCATAACAATTCTCATGTTTGTTAAAATCAGCGTTAAAATCAGCGAAAAGACCTAAATCCGAGTGCTATATTACTCTAAATCATTATTGTCTATATGAATAATAAACAAAAAACACCGTATACCAACATCACGATTTTTTATGATCATTATCAGAATAAAATCACACGATCACATGTCATGCTACGCGCTTCTGTCCTATAATCCTCTCACTACAACATATATTGCTTGATGAGCAGAGGCAAAGCCTTTCAATGTCTACGACCACTCTCGCAACAAACGCGATGAACCACGCGATGAGCACCGATACTCCTCGTCCAACTCCTCAAAAAGCGGTCCAAGGCGAAAAGCTGCGTGGCGCTGAAAAAATGGCACGTATTCCAGTCAAAATTATTCCGACGACAGAATTACCGCGTAAACCTGATTGGATTCGCGTAAAAATGACTGCGCCTACGGAAGTGCAGCGTATTAAAGACACCTTGCGTGCACAGAAATTACATACTGTTTGTGAAGAAGCAGCCTGCCCTAACCTTGCTGAATGCTTTGGTGGTGGTACTGCTACGTTTATGATTATGGGTGATATTTGTACGCGTCGTTGTCCATTTTGTGATGTGGCACATGGTCGTCCAAATGCACTTGATCCTGAAGAGCCACGCCACATGGCGGAAACGATTTCAGGCTTAGGTTTGAAATATGCAGTGATTACGTCGGTTGATCGTGATGATTTGCTTGATGGCGGCGCACAGCATTTTGTGGATTGCATTACTGAGACCCGTAAAACCAGCCCAGATACATTACTTGAAATTCTAGTTCCTGATTTCCGTGGTCGTATGGATATCGCGCTACGCATCATGGCAGAGTGTCCACCAGATGTGTTTAATCACAATATTGAAACTGTGCCACGCCTATATAAAGCCATGCGCCCAGGTTCAGATTATCAGCATTCATTGAACCTACTCAAGAAATTCAAAGAAGTCTGTCCTGATATTCCAACAAAATGTGGCCTGATGGTTGGATTAGGTGAAACTGAAGAAGAAGTGTTGGCACTGCTCGATGATTTGCGTGCACACGACGTGGACTACATTACTATCGGGCAATATTTGCAGCCTTCAAAAAGTCATGCGCCAGTTGAGCGTTTTGTGCATCCAGAAGAGTTCGAGCGTTATACGGCGCATGGACAAGCATTAGGTTTTAGAAATATTTGGGCTGCGCCGATGGTGCGTTCAAGCTATTTTGCCGATCGTCAATATCGCGGTGAACCTGTGCCACCAGTGAGAAGAAGTGCAAAAATGGTTGGGTAAATCAAGCAACTCCAGCCATTAAGCTTTCATATGGAATATGCAAACCATCATGCAGCTTTTTCACCATACGAATGCTTAATGGTCGTTTACGATTTAAAACTTCAGATACACGCCCAGATTTCCCAATAAAAGGCTCTAAATCCTTTGGTGTTAATCCTTGCTGCTCCATCCGAAACTTAATCGCTTCTACAGGGTCAGACGCTTCAATTGGATAATGGCGATTTTCATAGGCTTCGATGAGTGCGACCAACACTTCCATTTCATCAGCTTCTGACGTACCTACTTCTGCTTGAAAAACAGATTCCAACCGTATAAAAGCAGTAGTTAAATCATCATCATTACGAATCGGCTTAATATTCATTTACTGTCTCCACATCAATTTTGTCGTATTCAGCATGAGCGCCAATGAACTTTACCCACACAATTCCAGCCTGATATTGCATTTCAACCACTAAGCGATATTTATTCCCTGCAATATTAAATACCACTCGATTATTACCACAAATACTGGCACTTCGCATATGTTGCTTAATATCATGCGGTGTTTGCCAAATCGCCTTACTTACTTCTTCATGCCATGCTTCAAGCGCTGATTGAGAATCCTCTTTTCCAGCCAACTCCCAAAATCTTTTCAGTGAACGCTTTGCAATAATCCGCATAAATGACCAGCTTATTTAATTTTCAAACAGTATATCCCGTTTTGGGAGAATTGAGCAACGCTTAAAAATAAATAAGCTAATGTCCCAATGTTATTTCTTCTTTTATGCACTTTTGAGCAAAATACTCTAATATTGACCTAATCTTTTTTGCAGTATTTAGATCATGGATAATCTACAAAAACCGAACAAACGCTGGTATTGGCTACTTGTTGTTCCTTGGATTCTTTCCCTCTGGGTTCCTTCGTATAACCATCTTGAACCGCGCCTGTTTGGCTTTCCTTTCTTCTACTGGTATCAGATGTTCTTAGTTATCGTAGCCGCGGTTGTCATTGGCATTGTCTACTACAAAGCACATGCCCAAGTCGCTCAAGCCAACGATAAAAACGATAGCAGCAAAGAGGAAAAATAATAATGAAATTGGATATTACAGCAACCGTCGTTTTTGTTTCATTGTTCTTATTCGTGACTATTTTAGGGTTTTATGCTTCTCGTTGGAAGCAAGCGAGTCTGGATTCGCTTGATGAATGGGGATTGGCAGGACGTCGCTTCGGCACATGGATTACATGGTTTTTATTGGGTGGTGACTTATATACGGCCTATACGTTTATTGCAGTTCCAGCGCTACTTTTTGGCATGGGCGCCTTTGGATTCTTTGGTATTCCGTATACGATTTTGATTTATCCGTTGGCATTTTTGGTATTACCACGACTTTGGTCAGTCTCACATAAACATGGGTTTATTACGCCAGCTGACTTTATTCGTGCGCGCTATAACAGTCCTTTATTGGCATTAGCCATTGCTGTCACAGGCATTTTGGCAACCATGCCTTATGTCGCTTTGCAGCTTGTTGGTATTGAAGTTGTGATTGGTGGATTGGGCTTTGATACATCAGGTACATTTGGAGATATTCCACTCATTGCCGCGTTTGTTATCTTAGCGGCTTACACCTATACCAGTGGTTTACGCGCACCTGCAATGATTGCAGTTGTGAAAGACCTTCTCATTTATGCCACGATCATTGCAGCATTTATTATTATTCCAATGCAATTAGGTGGATTTGGTAAAATATTTGATGCGATTCCAGCTGAAAAACTCCTCCTCAAAGCACCATCTGCCAATAGCCTCAACCAGTACAGTGCCTATTTCACACTAGCACTCGGTTCAGCGCTTACGCTATTTCTTTATCCACATTCAATGACAGCCACACTTTCATCCAGTGGTGTAAATACTCTACGTAAAAATATGGTTCTGTTGCCTGCTTATTCTGTTTTATTAGGTTTAATTGCCCTTCTGGGTTACATGGCTTTCGCATCAGGCGTAAAAAACATGCCTGAGTTTGCTCAAGGTTTTGCGCAATACGGTAATAATTTCGCGATTCCTGCTTTATTTATTCACAGCTTTCCATCGTGGTTTGTGGGTATCGCATTTGCCGCAATTGGCATTGGCGCATTGGTTCCTGCCGCAATTATGTCGATTGCATCAGCAAATCTTTATACGCGGAATATTCACAAAGAGTTTATTAATCCATCCTTAACGCCAAAACAAGAAACCAGCATTGCCAAGTTGGTGTCATTAGCTGTTAAGTTTGGTGCACTTCTTTTTGTTCTATTTATTCCAACGCAATACGCGATTAACTTGCAGTTGTTAGGCGGCGTGTGGATTATTCAGGTGCTTCCAGCTGTGTTTATTGGGTTATATACACGTTGGTTTGATCATCGCGCGTTGCTCATCGGTTGGATCGTAGGTATGGTTTCTGGAAGTTGGATGGCGTATTCAGTCCAATTTAAACCGATTTATACTTTGGTAATAAATGGTTATAGCATTCCAGGTTATTCTGCACTCTA
Organism: Aquirhabdus sp.; assembly: GCA_030150595.1. Taxonomy (GTDB): domain Bacteria; phylum Pseudomonadota; class Gammaproteobacteria; order Pseudomonadales; family Moraxellaceae; genus Aquirhabdus. Next base: position 1,874 of record JASLFQ010000304.1, on the reverse strand, counting down.
TGCGTTGATTATTAATCTCGTTGTGACTTCAGTCATTACGCTAGTCATCCGAGCTGCCAAAATGCAGTCCTCCGCAGATTTAACAATGAATGCTGACTACGAGGCTTAAAAATAGATTATTGTTACAGGTTATCCGCAAAAACTCAGACGTGATAGCTATCTCCATTCGCCATCACGTCTCATTTTACGTTACAATCCGCTACTGCTTTTATCTTCTGCGTCTTACGTTACGCATGCAACATCGAAATTTATGATCGTCCTTTTTTTCACCTTAAAATAAATGGAATCTCCCATGACTCAACTCGCCAGCCTGATTGAACAAGCTTTTGAAGATCGCCTGAAATTTTCACCAACAAATGCGCCGCAAGATGTGCGCGATGCTGTTGCTGAAGCACTTGCAGGATTAGACAATGGCTCACTCCGAGTTGCAGAAAAGATCAATGGCGCATGGCAAGTGAATCAATGGCTCAAGAAAGCTGTCTTGTTATCCTTCCGTTTGAATGACAATGTGCCTTTAAGTGGCGGAGATTCCTTACAATATTTCGACAAAGTTCCTACAAAATTTGCTGACTGGAATGAGGCACAATTCCAAGCTGCAGGTATTCGCGTTGTGCCTCCTGCAACTGCACGTAAAGGCAGTTTTATCGCTCGTAACGTGATCTTGATGCCGTCATACGTCAACATCGGTGCTTATGTTGATGAAGGCTCAATGGTTGATACATGGGCAACCGTCGGTTCATGTGCACAGATCGGTAAAAACGTACATTTGTCTGGCGGTGTTGGCATTGGTGGTGTACTTGAGCCGCTGCAAGCAAACCCAACGATTATTGAAGACAACTGTTTCATCGGTGCACGTTCTGAAATCGTAGAAGGCGTGATCGTTGAAGAAGGTTCAGTCATTTCGATGGGTGTTTACATCGGTCAATCCACTAAGATTTATGACCGTGAAACAGGTGAAGTGACTTACGGTCGTGTTCCTGCAGGTTCGGTTGTGGTATCAGGTAACCTGCCTTCTGCTGACGGAAAATATAGCCTCTATGCAGCGGTAATCGTCAAAAAAGTTGATGCACAAACACGTTCTAAAACAGGTTTAAATGAGTTGTTACGTGTAGATTAATACGATTCATAATGTAGTACACTACGACGTAACTGCTAATTTTATTATGATATAAACACTAGGAGTTCGTCGTGGTCGTTGAAAAAGAATCGGCAGATAAGCGCTACTTTATAACCAATGACATGCAGTCAGGTCAGTACTTTTTCAAAAAAATTTCAAGAACAGTTCGCTTCAGTGCAAATGATTTTGATGAATTTTCTGAACAGTTCCGCCGCATGATATACGAGCTAGGACTCTGGCAAGAGCATTATGGCCGTAAAGCAGTTCAACTCACTTTAATGATTGAAGCACATCCTTGGATATTAAAACGAGTCAAAGATCATCTAGCCCATCCCTTTCCAGTCGGCCATCCATATGGAGACTTTGCAAGAAAGCATCCAATCTTTATCCATTTATATGATCAATTCGATCACAAAGGGCAGCATTACAAACTTGCCGATGGCAAACTTTCAATTACAAAGCCCCCTTCACCAGATGAAGACGTGCCGAACGATTAAATCTTAGACGACCTCACCGTAAAATGTTTAAAACACTCGTGTTAGTACTATCTAGTTGATTCTGATCTTGCTATCATACGCGCCGTTGGGGGCGTGGCGAAATTGGTAGACGCACCAGATTTAGGTTCTGGCGCCGCAAGGTGTAAGAGTTCGAGTCTCTTCGCCCCCACCATTTACATGATTCTATATGCCAACACATGGCACTATATGAACCTTAAAGGCTTAAACTATAACGGTTTGAGCCTTTTTTTATGCCTTTA
>JASLFQ010000294.1 GCA_030150595.1 Aquirhabdus sp. | reverse complement strand
CAATGAGTGGAGTAGACGTTTTTGTATTCATGACAGGCTTAGATGTACAACCTGACATCAGGGTAACTGCGAGTAAAGTAGATGCCGAAAGAACAAGAATATTTTTCATTGAATAACCGACTCAGTGGATGATGGCTTTAGAAATATATTGTAATATTTTTAAACTATTCCATCTATTGTTTGTTATTATTTAAACTATTCTAAATTGGAATAGTAATCGTGGAATTAAGAGCATTACACGCTTTTGTGGTCGTTGTCCGTACAGGCAGCTTTACATCTGCGGCAGAACAACTATGCGTCACGCAGCCAACCATTACTAAACTCATTCAACAGCTCGAACACGAATTAGCTACCCCCTTGCTTCAGAGAAATAGTCGGAAAATGATGGTCACTGAAGCGGGACATATTGTGCTGACTTATGCCGAAAATATGCTGGCGGATGCTAACAATATTAGACATGCATTAGATGAGTTAAAAGGTCTGAAGCGCGGCACTCTCAGGATAGGCATTCCACCTCTAGGGCCAAGTCTGTTTGTCCCTATGATTACTGCGTTTAAATTAAAATACCCTAACATTGAGCTTAAACTATTTGAAGATGGCTCAAGAGCCATCGAAAAAGCATTACACAATCGAGAACTTGATTTTGGCGGGCTTCTCGCACCAATTAATACACAAATATTCAATCATCGCACGATGATTGATGATCAATTAGCGCTTGTGTCACCTGCCAAATCTTGTTGGAAAAATAGACCTGAAGTCAAATTAAAAGAGTTGATAGAAGAACCGTTTATTCTCTTTTCGGATTCATACACCTTAAACAGCCATATTATCGACGCATGTCAGCAACAGGGATTTGTGCCAGAAATCGCTGGGCGTAGTGGTCAAATCAGTTTTATTCTCGAATTGGTGCGTAGTGGTGTTGGGGTAGCATTATTACCGAGTTCTGCAATTGCACAGTTTGATACCCGTAATTTCTCACTTTCGTCTCTAATTGAACCGATTGTTCCATGGCGCATAGACTTGGTATGGCTCAAAAATGAAAACGAGACTATGGCACAAAAGAAATGGTTAGAATTGTTAGAAGAAATTAAATGATGCACCTTGTTCCTTTAACGACCATCAAGAGTTATGAGCCTCCTTTAGGAGGCTTTTTTATGCGTTGCGATAGGGTTGCGTATTCCGACGAACGGCGTAAAATAGTTTTTGACTTAATAGTTACATCTGGTACTATTTCTTTATGAATAAATCTAAACGTCTTAAATACAGTGAAGTCCGTGAGCGGGTTGAACGATCCCACCAGATGGTGATGGGTCAGGTTCAGGGTCTTGGCACAATACAAATCAATCTCTTGGTTAAATATAACGCTTGGTTAATGCAAGAGTTATTAAACAAAGAGCTTGAAGAGTTTGGCTTGAGCGCATCGGCGTATATCGCCATGACGATGATCAACAGCTCCACAGACCACACGGCTAACCCTTCCGATCTGTCGTTATGTACAGGGGAGACACGTGCCAATATGACGCGGATCTGCGATGACTTAGTAGCACAAGGACTATTGCAGCGTGTCACAAGTCCAGTGGACCGCCGTCGTGTTGACATGACGCTCACGCAAAAAGGACTAGAACTCCTTAAGTGCGTAGTTCCAAGTGTGCGCGAGAAGAATAGAAACGTTTTCAGTGTCTTTAGTGACGATGAACGTGAAGTACTCGAAAAGTCATTGTTGAAATTGCTCAATGCGATTGAATCAAATATTTAAGTCAGCGACCCAAAGCGGATTCATTGAAAATCCATTTCTTGATGTCGATGTCATTTGAGTCGTAACACGACTGTCTCACACGATATAACGTCAACTAGCGCGATGTCTGGCGATATAAAAAAGGTAGCGACACTATGAATACTCAGCTCCACGCTAAACATATTCTTTCATTCACACCCGTCGCGTTGGCAGTCATGCTGATTGTTGGCTGTGCTTCCTTGCCTCATGCGGATTCTGCACCCAAATTGCGTACGGCGCAAAATACAGATTTTGTGACCAGCGCAACAGGCCAATGGCCAGCGGCAACATGGTGGCATGATCTGCATGATGAGCAGTTGGATCAATTGATTACGCAGGCACTCAAAGATTCTCCAAGTGTTGAAGTCGCACAGGCGCGCGTGTTGCAAGCCCAAGCAGCAACCAATAGCGCTTCTGCAAATCGCGGCATGAAATTAGACGCTAACAGCTCACTGAGCCGAACCAAATATAGTGCGAATAGTTTTTATCCACCACCGATTGGTGGTAAGAGCTATTACGATGGCGAAGCATCGCTGAATTTTTCTTATGATTTCGATTTCTGGGGTCATAACCGTAAAGCGCTGCAAGCAGCTTTAGGTCGCGAAACGGCGAGTCGTGCGGATGCGGCGGGTGCGGCTGCAGCATTATCTGCCAGCGTGGCGAGTACTTATTATCAATGGCAAGTCCTCAATCAACGCATTGTGATTCAAGAGCAGATCGCGGCGTATCAGCGGCATCTGGTAGAGATTGAAGTCAGACGGATGAAAGCAGGGTTGTCTTCTGGCAATAACGTTGCACCACTGCGCGCGAACGCAGCGTTGCCTGAACAAACTTTGGTGCAGCTCAAAGCACAGCGCGATCAATTGTTATCTCAGTTGCAATCACTGGTTGCCAGTGGTCAAGATTTTCCGACTTTAAAAGCACAGCCATTGCCACAGTTGAATAGCGAATTGCCAAACATGTTGTCACTCGATTTGATTGCGCGTCGTGCCGATACTGCTGCAGCGCGTGATCGTGTTCAAGCGTCTTTGACAGATGTCGAATCGGCGCGTGCGGCGTTTTATCCTGATATTAATTTGTCAGCATCGGCTGGCTTCTCCAGTTTGTCGATGGGTCGATTGTTTGAGTCGCGCAGCGAACAGGCGGGCATAACGCCAGCGATCCATTTGCCATTGTTTGATTCAGGTCGTCTACGTGCGGGATTAGATAGTAACCGTGCTGAAGTTGCGCTTGCGGTCGCTCAATATAATCAGTCTGTACAGAATGCAGTTACCGAAATTAACGATGCCGAACTACGTGTGCAGAGCGCCAACAATGAGTTGGAGCCGCTGCAAAATCAAATTCAAGCGCGCCAACATGCACTCGACAATACGCGCAAGCTGGTCAAAGCAGGCTTACAAGATGGGAGTTCTTTAGCCAGTGCTGAATTACTCAAAACCAATTTGGAAGATCAAGAAGTGGCGCGACAAGGGCGTGCTTTGCAGGCGCATATTGATTTGATTAAGGCGCTCGGTGGTGGCTATGACGAGCAGGCTGCGAATAGTGAAACAGTCGCTGCAAATCAAAGTAATCAATCACATTAATAAGCCCAATTAACAACCTTAATTAATAAGCCAAACCGACAGGCAATGCCTGACCCAAATTCTGGAGTACACCATGGCTGAACAACAAGATACGAACAGTGCAACAACTGCAACCAATAATCCGCCTGTCGAGCCAGCGGCTCCCAATGGAAAACGCAAACGTGTTTTGCTGATTATTGGCGCAATCTTTGCCTCAGTCGCCATTCTGTATGCGCTGTATTATTTTTTATATTCCCAATTCCATGAAACGACCGACGATGCCTATGTGAATGGCAATTTGGTATATGTCAATTCGCAAGTTAGTGGCACAGTCGTTGGTCTCGGTGCAGATGATACACAGCCCGTCAAAGCAGGGCAGGCGCTCATTACGCTGGAAGGTGCAGACAGCACTGTTTCTCTCGCAGGTGCCGAAGCTAAACTTGCTTCGACTGTGCGTCAAATTCGTCAACAATATCGCTCGACAGATGAGGCCACTGCCGTGGTTGCCCAACGTCAGACTGAATTGAGTCGTGCAACGGATGACTTAAGCCGTCGTCAACAATTGGCTGGAACTGATGCGATTACTTCTGAGGATCTCGCGCATGCCCGTGCCGCTGTGGCAGCGGCTAAAGATGCATTGACGGTTGCCCAAAAACAACTGGAGTCCTCACAGGCTTCGGTCGAAGGCACAACCTTGAGTCAGCATCCACAAGTGTTGCAGGCACGTGCCGATTTTGTCCAAGCTTATCTTGCTCAGCAGCGTAATGTGATTCCTTCGCCAATTGATGGTTATGTGGCACGTCGCGCCATTCAGATTGGTCAACGTGTGGCACCTGGAAATAACTTGATGGCGATTGTTCCGCTGAATGCGCTGTGGGTCGATGCTAACTTGAAAGAAATGCAATTGCAGCATGTCCGCATTGGTCAACCTGCAACAGTGACGGCTGATATTTACGGCAGCCACGTGGAATATCATGGCAAGGTTGCGGGGATTGCGGCCGGAACGGGTGGTGCATTTTCTCTGCTCCCGCCGCAAAATGCAGTGGGTAACTGGATTAAAGTCGTTCAACGTATTCCTGTTCGTATTGCCATTGATCCGCAAGATTTGCAGAAAAATCCATTGCGTATCGGCATGTCTACGACCATCGATATCGACACGCATGATCGCAACGGATCAGTGCTGACTGCGCTTCCAATTGCTAATGTTCCGATGACTACACCCGTGTTTGATGCGCAGTTAAAAGATGCCGAAGCCAAAGCAGACAGCATCATTGCCCGTGAAGCAGGCGGCGATACCAATGCGACCGCAGGCAGTGCGCCATGAGTACCACTGCGGCGGCAGCGCAACAACAGCCTGTGCCACAGTATTTCAAGGGCATGTCGCTCGTCATCCTGACGATTGCGATGGCGGTCGCGACCTTTATGGAGGTGTTGGATACGGCGATTGCCAATGTGTCCGTACCGACCATCGCGGGTAATTTGGCAACGAGTCCGAACCAAGGCACATGGGTTGTATCGTCTTATGGTTTGGCGGCGGCGATTGCTGTGCCGTTGACAGGTTGGATTGCGAATCGCTTTGGTCAGGTCAAAGTATTTTTGATCTCTATCATCTTGTTTACCCTGACTTCTGCACTCTGTGGTTTGGCAGATAGCTTGCCGATGCTAGTCAGTTTTCGTTTTCTGCAAGGTCTGGTTTCTGGCCCGATGGTGCCATTGTCACAAACCTTACTGCTTGCCAATTACCCGCCACATCGCCGTGGTATTGCGATGGCAATCTGGGCAATGACGGTCGTGGTCGCACCGATTTTTGGGCCACTGCTTGGTGGTTATATTACTGACAATCTGACGTGGCCGTGGATTTTCTATATCAATGTGCCGATTGGCTTGCTCGCTGCATTTATTACCTATTCGTTCTTGAGTAAAAGAGATACGCCGACCCAGAAATTGCCAATCGATATTATGGGAATTATCCTGCTCGTGCTTGGTGTTGGCAGTCTGCAACTCATGCTCGACAATGGCAATGATCTGGATTGGTTTAGTTCTAATATTATTATTGGACTGTGCGCAACATCCATTATGGCGCTGACGTTCTTTGTCGCATGGGAGTTGACGGACAAGCATCCGATTGTCGATCTGACGCTATTGAAACATCGCAATTTTGGTTTTGGCGTGCTTGCGCTGTCGCTCGGCTTTATGGCGTTCTTCGGTTTGAATGTGATGTTTCCGCTGTGGTTACAGACCGTGATGAACTACACGCCGACATGGGCGGGTATTGCGACCGCGCCTGTGGGGATTTTTGCGCTGCTGTTTTCACCTATTGTGGGTAAAAACATTAATCGGCTGGATTTACGACTGGTGGCGACGGCGTCTTTTATTATCTTTGGCGGAACGGCATATTGGTTCTCCAAGTTTAATTTGGACACGTCGCTCAGCCATTTGATTCCGCCGCGGATGATTCAAGGATTCGCGATCGCGTGTTTCTTTGTGCCGATTAATACCATTATTATCTCTGGAATTACCCCAGAGAAAATGGCGGCTGCTTCGGGATTGGCGAACTTTTTTCGTACAATCTCAGGAAGTTTCGGAACTGCACTGGTCGTGATGGTTTTATCGCATCGTTCAGAGGAACATCAGATTCGCCTCGGTGAAAATATCGTGCCGACGAGCCAGCCGTTCGTGGAATACATGGATAAGCTCAGATCATTAGGCATGTCAACTGATGCTGCCTATGCGCAAGTGCAAAATTTGCTGACCCAGCAAAGTTTGATGATGGCGACCAGCGATATTTTCTGGCTGTGTTCGGTGTTGTTTATCTGCTTGATCGGTGTGATTTGGCTGACCAAACCGCCGTTTGCTGCAGGGCCGGGCGGAGGACATTGAGAGTAGTCGTAAACTAAGGCAACTCGCTGTGACAAAAAAACCATCTGTCATTGAAAAACAGATGGCTTTTTTATTCAGAACATTCTTATCTTTCTACGCCGATATTTTCCTTCTGCAATACAGGCGGAGCACCTGAATAAATGCCTTCAAGTCCAGTACTTTTATGGTAATACTGCGCGGGTTGGAACACGTCCACTTCAATGGCATTTAAGCGTGCTGTCAACGCGGTTGCGACTTGCTCTGCTTCAGCACTAGTAATGACCCCTTGTTCTGCAGCACGACCCGCCAATTCTTCGGCTGAACCTCGAGGCAGTTTTTTCAGTTTCTGCGCTGCGTGGATTTTTGCCAAGATGGGCGCGACTTCACTGATCAGGCGGAAGGCGTGGAATAGGCGACCCAAGCCAGGCGTTGCCTCCGTAGGCTGATAGATGCCCTCGGTGAGATGAGAAAATTGAGCATTGTGCGTTTGAATACAACGTGCTGCCGCATGACTCATGGCGTCGCTGGGTGGTACTGCCAATGGATTTAGGCGGAGTGCTACTTTTGCAAAGAAGCGTAAGAACGCACCGATTGCACCATCAAAATTGGCATAGATCCCTTCAAATGCTTTTTGTGCCTCGGTCAGTGCATGGGTGAGCGCGTAATCGACCAACGGTAAATCTTCCGCTCGACGCCCTTCTGCTTCAAAGCGCCTAAGCGTTGCAGTCCCCATCAGCATCCAAGCCAGTGCATCAGCATAGCGCCCTGTCAGTTTTCCACGTGCCTTGAGGTTGCCACCGATGGCGAACATCGCCATATTGGTCAGAAATCCAAAACGTGCGCCTGCCCAGATTAAACGGCGATAGTAGGTACGCGTTTCGGGCGCGACATCGGGTACTCGTGCGAATAAGCCACGACTGGCACCGAGATAAAGGGTGCGAATAAAGCCCACCACAAATTGGATCATCCATGCGACCAAGTTATTTCTGAATAGTTTTACGTCATTGTTTTCCACGCCATCAACGACTTTGAGTGCATAGGGGTGACAGCGTGTTGCACCCTGTCCAAAGATGATCAGCGTACGCGACAGGATATTCGCGCCTTCCACAGTCACTGCCACTGGGGCAGAGCAATACATCTTGGCGAGGATATTGTTCGGGCCTTGCATGACGCCAGCGCCAGCGCAAATGTCCATTCCATCTTTTCCCAGACTTTGAGAAATTTCAGTGGTATAGGTTTTCAGCACAGCAGAAACCACAGGCGGATAAATGCCTGCATTGAGGGCGGAACAGCTAAATACGCGCGAGGCTTCGAGCAAATAACTTAAGGCGGCAATTCGGCCAATCTTTTCTTCCACACCTTCCATATGACCGATCGAAATACCAAATTGCTGGCGCACCATCGAGTAAGCGCCGACCGTAGCAGTCACTGATTTTGCAGCACCAATCGCACCAGCTGGCAAACTGATGGCGCGACCACCTGCCAGTTGTTCCATCAGCATGCGCCAACCGTTACCCGCATTGGCTGCACCACCGATGATATTGTCAATCGGGACAATCACGTTTTCGCCAATTAATGGGCCATTGTCGAAAGGCTCGCCGACGGGATCATGATGATCGCCAGAAGTAAATCCGGGCGTTCCTTTGTGAATCAGCACCGTGGTAATGCCTACATCCTCACCTTTACCTAGGAGGTTATTTGGGTCTTTCAGCTTGCACGCCAAAGTCACCAAATTGGATGTTGGTGCCAGCGTGATATAGCGTTTACGGAAATTCAGTTTGATCTGTAATTCGCCTGCATCGTTGCGAAATACTTCGCCTTCGGCTTTGATGCTTGCTGCATCGGAGCCAGCGGTTGGTTCAGTTAAACCAAAACAAGGAATATATTCGCCAGTGGCAAGCTTAGGCAGATAGCTGTTTTTCTGTTCATCAGTACCGTAATGTTTAATCAGTTCGGCAGCGCCTAATGAGTTGGGAATCACCACATAAGTTCCCATCGTGAATGAGTGCGCATTGAGTTTGACCATAATGGTCGAGATCGCCAGCGGTGAAAATTCTTTGCCACCGTATTGCTTAGGGATGAGAAAGCTCATGAAGCCTTTGGCTTTAATAAACTCTAGGACTTCGTCAGGTACTTTCTTGGTTCTGGATAATTCATAGTGATCCACCATCTCAATGAGTTCATTGCAAGGGCCATCTAAAAAGGCTTGTTCTTCTGGTGTCAGTATTGAATAAGGTTGATCCAAGATGTGATCAAAATCGGGTTTCCCCGCAAAGAAGCCGCCATCTATCCAGACGTCGCCAGCTTCTAAGGCTTGGCGTTCGGTATCAGAGATATTCGGGAGAAGTTTTTTGGCTTGCATCCATTTCATGAGGAGTGAGAACATTGCGATACCTCTTATATAAGAACCTTTAAAAATCGTTTTTCTATATGTACCAGACGCTGAAATTTCTTTTAGATTATCAGAAATTAAAGAATGCGACTTGTGTTGAAAAAAGTTTAGTCAGTCGTTTTCTCATTGAAATCATTTAATGAATGGTTGGACGTAGAAATCCGTCTTTGATTCCCTCCTTTGAGAAGACCCATTGCCAAAGCTGCAAGTCACGTGCGCGAAATGCACCTGCGCATGACAGTAAATAGTAGCTCCACATCCGATGAAAACGCTCTCCCAGCTGATTTTTGAAACGAGGCCATGCTGCCTCAAAATTTGCATGCCATGCCATCAGCGTTTTGTCGTAGTCAGTGCCAAAGTTATGTAAGTCTTCGACGACGAATAAACCATCGGTGGCATCACCGATTTGTTCGATGGACGGCAAATCGCCATTCGGGAAAATATATTTGTCGATCCATGCGTCTGTGACGGTATTACTTTTATTTTTGCCAATAGTATGCAATAGGAATAGTCCATCATCCGTTAAGCAACGACGGGCAACTTGCATGTACGTTTTATAGTTTTTTCGACCGACGTGCTCGAACATGCCGACGCTGGCGATGCGGTCAAAAGGTTCGTTGAGCGAACGATAATCTTGCAAGCGGAATTCTAGCGGTAAGCCTGCATAGCGCTCTGTTGCCCAAGCGACTTGTTCTTTGGAAATCGTGACGCCAACGCATTCCACTTGATAATGTTCGGCGGCGTATCCCATCAGACTACCCCAACCACAGCCAATATCGAGCAGACGCATGCCAGGCTGAAGTTGTAGTTTACGGCAGATCAGTTCGAGTTTGGCTTCTTGGGCTTCTGCTAAATTCTTCGCGCCACCTTCCCAGTATGCGCAGGTATAGGTCATTCTGGGATCAAGCATTGCGGCAAAAAAATCATTGCCTAGATCGTAATGTTCTTCGCCGACTTTCCAAGCGCGTTTGAGTGTTTGTTGATTGAGTAGGCGAGCACGTAATACGTTAAAGATCATCCGCAATGGCTGTACTTTCTCATCGAGATGGGCGCGAAGAATATGGTGGAAAAACTCATCGAGTCGTTCTGCCTTCCATTGACCTTCCATGTAGGCTTCG
>JASLFQ010000283.1 GCA_030150595.1 Aquirhabdus sp. | reverse complement strand
CAATGATAGCAAAGGAAACAGGTTTAATCCGCATCGTTTCACTGAATGCCAACGGTTTACGTTCCGCCGCAAGCAAAGGATTCATTGAATGGCTCGATGCATCAGACATTGACGTCATTTGTCTGCAAGAAACCCGTTTACAAGAGCATCAATGGTTAGAAAGCCATAAACCTGCACTATGGCACACCCATTTATTTCCTGGCGAAAAAGCAGGCTATGCAGGCACTGCCATCTATAGTCGCTTGCCCTTTGTCAAAATCAAAGACGGTTTGGGCTTTGATCTTTGTGACAGCGAAGGACGCTGCACTATCGCTACATTTGAGGTCAATGGTAAAACATTTGATGTCGCTTCGGTATATATTCCGTCAGGTTCAAGCTCAGAACTCGCCCAAGCGCGCAAAGACGAATTTATTCAAAAAATGCTGCCAATTTTTAAACAATGGCAGACAGAAAATCGCTCTATCGTCTTCTGTAGCGATGTGAATATCACGCATAAAGACATTGATCTGAAAAACTGGAAAGGGAATATTGGTAACTCAGGTTGCTTGCCGCATGAACGCGCTTGGATGGACGACGTATTTTCACTCGGCTACATTGATACTTTCCGGGAATTAAACAAAAATGCCGAAGAATACTCATGGTGGTCGAATCGTGGACAAGCATGGGCAAAAAATGTGGGATGGAGAATTGATTATCAAATTGCATCAAAAGATTGGAAAAATCAGATAAAAAACGTGTTTATTTATCGAGATACGCGATTCAGTGACCACTCTCCTGTTGTGATTGACTACCAGATCACACTTTAAGGTGATTTTTGTCAGCATAAGCTGACATTAAGTTGCGATATTGACCACTATTTAACCAAGATCAAACATCCGATCATTGGGTTGCAGCATAGGAACGTCGGTATGGATCGCCAAAAGGGGGAGATACAAACCGTTGTTAGAAAAAAGACACCGTGAGCCATGCCTAGCGCATGACGAGCGTGCAAATTACCCAGAGTGTTGAACAAGTTGAACAAAAAGCCGTGCGATCAGGATGATTTAGCACGGCTTTTTTTGTGTTTGATGTTTACCTCACTCATAAAGTAGCGAAAATGTATAAAGTACTGAATAGAACAACTGCACCACACTTTCCAAAGAATACTCTTACGCTCTGGTATAAAGTTGATTTTGATGGGGAAAATAGAGAGTGGAGAGAATGCGTATCTGACATTATTGAAAGACTAAGTCATTCCTACCAGTTGACCGAGAAATCTGTTCCACAATTCGAACCATATGAAGACTTTGTTGAACTCGTTTATGAAATAAACGGTAACCCGATTGAGTTCAGTTGTGACTTCACTCTTTATTCAATCTTTATCACAACAATTAATCAAACTACTGCTGAAGAAATTAGTCACTTTTTAGGGCAACAAGTGGGATGGGGCAAAATGTAACCCTTTCTAAACAACAGTTCTTCAAAGCTATAAGATCAACGAATCTCTGACTTTCCCTGCCAATCATATCCAAATCGTTTATCATATCGCCCAATACGCCACTCGCTTTTGCCATAACGGAAATCTAACGCCATGAATCGCCAAGAACTCGACTCCCTCCACACGCGCTGGCGCCAAGATTTGCGCTTTGAAGAGCCAGTCCTCGGTAAAACGATGCAGTTCACGTCGACTTGGGGATTGTTTTCACCAGAAAAACTCGATGAAGGCTCACTCATGCTGCTCGATCATATTGAGTTCCGCAAAACCGACTCATCGATTGATCTCGGTTGTGGTTATGGCATCCTCGGCATGACTGCCGCACGCGAATGTCCAGAAGGACAGCATTTATTGATTGATAAAGATTTTGTCGCTATTGAATATGCAAAGAAAAACTGCTTCGACAACCGTTTAAACAACACTGAAGTGCAATTATCAAATGGCTTTCGTCATGTTGATCCCGCACGACGTTTTGATTTAGTCATGTCGAACTTGCCCGCTAAAGCCAGCAAAGAACAGCATTATTTGTATTTACTCGATGCGTATAACGCCATGAATCCTGGCGCACGTTTTTATGTCGTCACGATCAACGGTTTACGTGAGTTTATGCAGCGGACGTTTAAAGAAGTATTCGGAAACTGCGACAAACTCAAACAAGGTAAAACCTACACCATTACGATGGCACAGAAAGACTAATACTGTCCCTTCCCCTGAGGGGGAAGGCTAGGAAGGGCGCTTTTAGAGATCAAAAGTCCCCCCCCCTTCTAAATCTCCTCAGGGGAAGACTTCAGAGCAAGGGCGTAAAAATTCTGATTTTTTACCGAGCGCGGCGCAGCGCGTAAGCTCCAAATAGAAAGGCCGCCACGATCGGCAATAAGACATATAGAATAATCAGACCACCTGCGACCAAACTCACATATCCCACAAAGTCTTGCAGATATCGAAAGCCCAGACCCACCAGCAGCGCAATGACGATCCGATAACCCATCGAACGATTACGCAATGATCCAAAAACAAAGGCGCAAGCTAATACAACGAGTGAGAGCAAACCAAATGGCGCCAGTGTTTTTTGCCAAAATGACAGTTTGTACTCATTTGGCACAGCAGCGTTGTCCGTTGAAAGTAATCGAACATATTTAAATAATTGACTTGGCGACAAATCATCTGGGTCAGTGGTCGCAGCAGAGAGTAATTTTGGTTTCAGGTTGACATCCCACGGCTGATTTTCCGCATGCACCGCTTTACTTTGACCTGTCGGGAGAATATTGGCGTTGACAACGTTGTGCAACATCCACACATTTCCCACGCCATTTGCCTGATATAAACCTGAAGGACTTTGCCAACTATTGACCAACTGTTGATCAGCATCAAACTGGAATGCTTTCACAGGACCCAGCTCACCTTGATCATTCGCATACGAGATAAATGAAAATTCTTGTCCCTCTTTATGCCAATATCCACGAACAGCCGCATCCTGTTTTAACCCACTACGAACAGCATCGGATGCGATATTAGCAGGTGGAATCAACCATTGACTGAGCGCAAAAGCAAACAAGCCAAAAATCAACGCAGGCCGCAAAACCCAGCCCACAATCCGCCAAACACTCACACCTGATGCGCGCATCACGACCAATTCGCTAGTACTCGCGAGTGAGCCCAAGCCAACGACAGCACCAATCAATGCCCCAATGGGTAAAATTGCATATAAATTTGTTGGGATTTGCAAGAATACGAAATACAGCGCCGAACCAATCCGATATTGCGCATTCAGATCGCCGAGTTGTCCTAAAAAAACAAAAAGCATTTGTACGACTAATAAAATCAGGATGACACCAAGCATTGCTGTAAAAGTCACACTACTGACGTGACGACGCATAATCATGTCAAATCTCCCGAACCCATCGCACTCGCGCCACCACCCGAACTGCCATTGCTACCGTTTGATCGAGAGGCCTTACTGCCTACAAAACGAGCAGTCAAACGGTGCTTTCGCGCTAAAAGCATGGAGAAGACAATATAAAAGACCATGAGACCCGCATAAGCCCACACATTAAGCACACCTTTCCCAATGCGCAGTTTGAGTGCTAATAGCCCAATGACTAAAGCAACGAATAATAATAACGCGGGAAATAAGCGCAGAAAACGACCCTGTCTTGGACTCACCTCAGATAATGGCAACGCCAAAATCACTGCGACCAAAATCATAATCGGCATAGACCAGCGCCAACCCAACTCACTCAATGATTTTGCATCTTTCGGGTGAGCCAATAGATCCGCTGTACGCATAGATTCTGTCGGTGTAGCCAGCGCTTCAGCTGCTTGGGCATCATTGAGATGTAAACGATAAGTCGCAAATTGCGCTTCGGAATAATGCAACTGCCCTGCTTTCAGCTCATAGCGTCGCCCATCATGAAGCTCCACGATGGTATTTAAATGCGCTGGATCGATGAGACGAACCGCCTGTTTTGCAACGATCAATACATCAGAACCATTATCAGCATTCTGATGCACGAAGACATTTAGCAAGGTTGTTTTATCTGGCGACTGACCTTCGGCATAAAACGTATACGTCCCTGAAGTAATAAATCGCCCAGGACTGACGAGATCAAAACCTTTTTTTGATGATTGCTCCGCTAATACTTTTTCAGCGTGTTGGAACCCCCAAGGCGCGGCAAAAAGCGTTAATCCCGCCTCAGCGCCGATCAACAGAATCACAAACGGCCACAACATCAAACCCAAACTGTCGCGACTAATACCACTCGCATTCAGAACCGCCATCTCATGATCGACATATAGACGACCAAAAACCAACATCAGCCCTGTAAAGAAACCCAGCGGCACAATCAACGTCAGGAAATCAGGCATGCGATAGCCAACGAGCAACAATAAGGCGCTGACATCCAAGCGACCTTGCGCCGCGATGCCAAAATATTTAATGAGCCTTCCGCCAATCATGATAAATGCCAAGAAGCCCGTCACGATCAACGTCGTTGCAGCCACTTGACGCAGCAAATAGCGGTTTATAATCACAATGTCTGATCCAAAATATTGCCCAGTATGCCGCTCATCAATAAGCCCATAACCAGATTCCAAAAATACTTAAAACGGATGAATACGATATAAAAGATAGTGTACCTGATTGTAGGCAATCTTGGATAACGACAACGCATCAACAGAAGGCAAAATCACATTCCAAATCACATTGTGCCATGACTACTACGCCAATCGTCAGCCGCTCATGCAAAAGAACAATATCGCATTCAAATCACCATGAAACTACTGTTCAGAAAGGAGCGACAATGCTTTAATGCAATGATGAAATGCGACCGATGATCGATACGATTATCTTGCACACACATATACCGTTAAACCGATTGGACATCACGACTCATGGCATCGAAGACCCATTCTGATACAGCGACTCTCCCAAGTGCCTCTTTATCATTACAAATTACTCATCATGCAACCGCCGCGCATCCAGAAGATGTCTTGGTGATTCTATTAGGTACCGATGCGTTGTCTGATTTACCGACGACATTACCACCCAGCACACAATATGCGATCAAAACCAGTGCTGGTCGTGCGGGCTTTACCGCAAAACTCGGCGAAACACTACCACTGTATCAAGCAGAGCAAGATGGTTTTGAACAAATCCTAGTCGTCGGTGCGGGTACATTAAGTGAACTCACTGCAGGGCAAGCCCAAAAACTTGCAGCAAGCATCATCAAAGCGCTTTCAGAGCGCAGCACACATGCGGCGATTATCATTGACGGTATGCCTGATGCGGTGATTGACGTGTTTGCTCTCGCTCTTGCCAATAAAAGCTATCAATTCGATCTGTATAAAACTAAAAAATCGACCAATAAACTGGCACACATTAGCCTGCAAACGGCACAAGCAGAGGTGCTTCAAGCCAGAATCAATCTGGTCAATGCAACGCATATTGGTCAAAGCTTTACCCGTAACTTGGGTAATCAACCTGCAAACGTGTGCTTCCCTGAATACTTAGCAGAACAGGCTCAAGCCCTTGCCGCAGAATATCCAGATGTGCTGAAAGTCACCGTGTTGGATGAGGCACAAATGGCTGAACTCGGGATGAATTCATTCCTAGCCGTGTCGAAAGGCTCCGAGCGTCCTGGTCGTTTAATTACCTTGGAATACACTGGCAAAGCCGATCAAAGCAAACCCGTTGTACTCGTTGGGAAAGGCGTAACCTTTGATACAGGCGGCATTTCCATCAAACCTGCTGCTGGCATGGAAGACATGAAGTTTGACATGAGTGGTGCAGCATCTGTGATCGGTACAATTCGCGCATTATGTGTATCTAAGCTACCAATCAATGTGGTTGGTGCATTAGCTTGCGCTGAAAATATGCCATCAGGTCGCGCAACTCGCCCAGGTGATGTTGTGACATCCATGAGTGGTCAAACCATTGAAATCCTGAACACGGATGCAGAAGGTCGTTTGGTATTGTGCGACACATTGACCTATATCGAACGCTTTAATCCTGAAGTTGTTGTGGACATGGCAACCTTGACAGGTGCATGTATCGTGGCTTTAGGTGAAGTCGTTTCTGGTCTATTCAGTCCTGATGATGAGCTGGCGAATGAGCTGCTTGCGGCTGGTTTAGCTGTACATGATCGCGCATGGCGCTTACCTTTGCTCGAAGATTATCAAGAGCTGCTGGATTCCCCTGTCGCAGATATGGCGAATATTGGTGGACGTTTTGCAGGTGCGACCACCGCAGCGTGTTTCTTGTGGCGCTACACCAAACAATATCGTTGGGCGCATTTGGACATCGCTGGAACAGCAAATACGACTGGCGCAAATAAAGGCTCCACAGGTCGTCCAGTGCCATTACTCATGCAATTCCTGCGTTTACGTGCTGGCGTCTAAGAGCTGTGACAAGCGCCGTTAGTTTTTATTTATTGAATGACGAGAAGGTGAACCAAGAAGCGTTCGCCTGTCGTCTCTGCCAACGTGCTTTGAGTGAAGGTTTACCACTTTTTGTTTGGTGTGAATCTTTGGATAGCATGGAACGTTTCGATCAATTGCTCTGGACGTTTCAAGCCTCTAGTTTTATTCCACACGAAATTGATGATCCTCAAGCACCCATTTGCTTAGGATTGACTGTTCCTGATGCAATTCTGAAATCAATAGATCGGAAAATAGGTTGCCTGAATTTAAGTGGAAACGCAGTAGATGCAAAACTGTTTGACCGTGTTCTCGAAATTATTGAAGCAAATGATGCCGCAAAAATCGCAGGACGCGAACGATTTAAAGGATATAAAACACAAGGCATTACGCCGACAACGCATCAGATCAAATGATTGATCGTTTGTTTAATCTAGCTTGAGAGAATCACGTATGTCACTACAACTTGGCGCAAATTTCCCTAGTCGTTGGCTCGCGGCGCCACAAGAAACTAGACAGCAATTTTTACGTGACTTAAACAATGTCTGTTTGCTGTTAGATCCCAAGACTGACTTTGATGAATGGCAAAGCGATCAAATTGCTGATCCTGATCATTTTATGCCTGTAAAAACTGCTCCTACCGCGAATGACACTGCACACCAAAGTGAAGTGACACCAAAAGCATCACTCCCAGTCAATTCATTAGTCGCACTTGAACAACGCTTGCTCAAGCAAGCCGACCAAGTCATCGAACGCGCACTCGACCCGATTCGAGCAGAACTCAAAAGTTGGATACAAGAACAGATTCGACAAGAAATTGGGGCGATGGAAAAATAGGGAAATTCATACAGCAGGAAAGATTTTGCTTTGTTTTTTCTCAAGGAATATCTTATTAAGCATGTTCTGACATCGTAGGTGTCAAGATTGCTGCATAAGATATATTAGGATTCACATGAGCTATCGCGCCTTCACCTTCACAATGCTTGTTGCACTGTCCTCATTGGCAGGCGCATCGGATGGAAAAATGGAATCACTGATCTCAGCCGCTCAAATTGATCCTGCCAAAAGACCGCAGCGTCTAAGTGCCCTTATGAATGATCATCTGTATATCATCGCGTCATGGGAAAGTCCTGAGTCAAAGACCATAACCTTTCAAAATTTCATGCGAGATGGTAAATCGTTCATTCCAGTGTTCTCAGATGAGGCTCATTTCAAAGCTGAGATTGCTGGTTCTGACTTCGAGATGAAGGGGGTTTCAATAGATGCCCATCTATTTGCATCTATGTTGAGTGGGATAGAAATGTTGATCCTAAATCCTGGCAGCAATACTCCAACGAACATTCATGCTTCAGAGTTGAAAGCACTGATAAATCCTGAGAAACCAACAAGGTGAATCTAACCATTAACTTCAGGATCGACGACTCTGAGCAACATTAAACAGCGAGCGTACCGTGGGTT
>JASLFQ010000265.1 GCA_030150595.1 Aquirhabdus sp. | reverse complement strand
TGCGGTAGAAGATGCCGCGCTCAACCACCATCGCGCGAAAGTAGAAAGTTATGAGACGACGTTATTCGTTTTGGTACGTACCGCCCAATTGATGAATCGCAAGATTGAGTTTGGTTCAAC
Organism: Aquirhabdus sp.; assembly: GCA_030150595.1. Classification (GTDB taxonomy): domain Bacteria; phylum Pseudomonadota; class Gammaproteobacteria; order Pseudomonadales; family Moraxellaceae; genus Aquirhabdus. Next base: position 7,411 of record JASLFQ010000265.1, on the reverse strand, counting down.
GTCATTGTTTTTGGGCGAGCGATTCCTCATTACAGTTCGTCAGGGCGCTTCGGTGAGCTATAGCACCGTGCGCGCGCACTGCGAACGTCATCCGCAAAAAATGAAACTCATGGGCCCTGGCTATGTGTTGCATGGCATTTTAGATTTTATTGTGGATAATTTTTTGCCGATTACACAGCAATTGGGCGAGCAACTTCGTGAGTTGGAAGGTGATATTTTTTCAGAAACCTATAGCCAAGATACGCTGCGCTATTTATATGATATTAAGTCCGAGTTGATTAAGTTGCGTTTGATTGTCGTGCCATTGCGTGAGATTTGTGGTTATTTTCTCTATCACGATCATGAGAATCATGAAGAGAAGACCGATTATTTTCCTTCCAGTACGATTCCGTATTTCCGAGATATTCAAGATCATGTGCTCGGTATCCTTGATGCGATTGAAGGACAAAGTGAGGTTCTACGTCTTGCAATGGAGACTCATCTCGCATTGGTCGGCGTAGGGCAGAACGAAATTGTTAAGAAATTAGCATCTTGGGCGGGTATTTTAGCTGTGCCGACGCTGATGACCAGTTATTACGGGATGAACTTTACCAATATGCCTGAATTGCATTGGGAATATGGTTATTTTATTTGGGTTGCGATGATGATTCTGGCTTCAGTACTCTTGTACTGGAAGCTGAAACGTGTAAATTGGTTGTAGTTCTTATTTTTCGGAATATTAATAACCAGATCACTGAGCGGAGTCGAAGTGATTGAGTAAGTTTTAAGAAGTTCTAGTAAATCCGCGCATTTCGACTCCGCTCAATGTGCTATGAAGTTTAAGTAGACATGTGAATGGATTTTTCTCATTTAATCTGACGGATCAGTTCAGTGTTTTATGATCTTTTTGTTTTATGATGTTGGATATTCAATAGATTAGCGCTGATGAGGTGATGTATGTCTAAAGCTCAAGAATCCAGATTGCAACTCACCAAAGAATTACTAGACGTTCTAACGCTAGAGAAAATCGAGGAAGATTTTTATCGCGGTCAAAGCCGCAATTTTGTTGGGAATCGTGTGTTTGGTGGACAGGTGCTCGGGCAGGCCTTGCGTGCTGCAAGTTTGACGACAGATGGTCGTCCAGCGCATTCACTGCATGCTTACTTTCTGAATGCAGGTGATATTGCGGCTCCGATTGTGTATCACGTCGATCGTTTACGTGATGGTCGTAGTTTTGTCAGTCGTCAAGTTCGCGCGGTTCAATACGGGAAAGTGATTTTCACGATGTTGGTGTCGTTTGCGCCGATTGAAGAAGGTTTGAATTTTCAGATTGAGATGCCTGTTGTGCCTGAAGCGGAATCGCTAAAAACTGAACAAGAATTAAAAGAAATGATTGCGCCATTTTTACCTGCAAAAATGCGCGATACGATCATGCGTGAGCGTCAAGTCGAGATTCGTCCGATCAATCCAACCAATCCATTTGCGCCAGAGCCAGAAGCGCCTCAGCGTGCGCATTGGATGCGGGTACCAAACCGCTTGCCTGATGATCCGAATTTGCATCAGGCAATTATTGCTTTTGCTTCAGATTTTTCATTGATGGGTACGGGGTTGATGCCGCATGGTATCAGCTTTATGACGACGAGTTTGCAGGCGGCGAGTATCGATCATTCGATGTATTTCCATCGTCCTGCGCGTGCGGATGAGTGGTTGCTTTATGATATGAATGCGACGGTAACTGCGAGTGCACGTGGGATGAATTTTGGTCGGATGTGGCAGGATGGTCAGTTGGTGATTAGTACGAATCAAGAGGGTTTGATGCGGTTGAGAGAGCCGAGCAGAAGTAGTTAATATTAGGGAGGCTTAATGTCTAATTCCGTAGTCATCGCACATTTTCTCTTCCGCTTGAGGCGCAGATTGCGCGTGCAAGTTTAGAGAGTGCGGGTATACACCCATTTGTTGCTGATGAACACACGATCAATATGGATTGGCTTTATTCCAATGCAATGGGTGGTGTAAGGCTCCTCGTTAGTCTCGAGGATGCAGACAGCGCGCGTCGAATCCTTGATACGGATTTCTCAGAGGGAGTTGATGAGAGTTTTCTCGCTAATGAAAAAAATAGAGCTGATGTTGCTCTTTGCCCTAGTTGTGGTAGTGCCGACGTGTATCCATTTACCATAGGCAAACGACCAGCATTTCTTGTTTTTATATTATTGGGCTTCCCTTTGTTTTTCTACCAAGATGGTCTGAAGTGTAAGGATTGCGGTGCTTTTTGGAGAGGAAAGCAAATAGTTTTGTAGGGTGCAATAAGCCAAAGCGCATTGCACCAATGTTTGATTTGATACATTTTGTATTTGTTTACTGTCTATTTGTTGGCGTGAAAATCAGTGTTTGGATAGGTTTTGATTAAGGTTGGTGCAATGCGCTAGGGCTTATTGCACCCTACGCGGGCTAAACATCGAATGTTCCAATCTCTTTCAAGCTATGAAAACATCAGATACTTTCAGCCTAAGATTCTGCTGCTGGGGTAGAACCCCATCCTACGTCGAAAATGAATGATTACCTCTGAAAACTTACATCTCATCCAACCGATAATCTTTCATCAAATTCTGTTTTTTATCTGTGGTTGGTTCATCCAATGTTTCAGGCGTAACTTGAGGTTGTGGTACTTTCCCAAATCGCAACCGTTCACCCATCACCAACGCCAAATCTTCCAAACCTTGTCGCTTCATCGCGGAAAAGAGCTGAATTGAGAAATCTAGACCGTCGGCGTTGAGTTGTTTTTTCACATCGAGCAGTACGGTATTGGCAGGGCCGCGATTCAGTTTGTCGCATTTGGTTAGGAGAACATGAACAAAGAGATCACGTGATTTTGCCCATTGCAACATCTGCTTGTCGAAGTCTTTGAGTGGGTGACGAATATCCATGAGTAAGACCAGACCCGTCAGACTTTTACGCTGAATCAGATATTTTTCGAGTTCTTTTTGCCAGACCAGCTTCATCGCTTCAGGGACAGCCGCATAGCCATAGCCGGGTAAATCGACGAGGCGTTGATCAGTATTTTGCAAGGTGAAAAAGTTAATCATCTGAGTGCGACCCGGTGTTTTGGATGCACGAGCAAGTTGGTTTTGTGCGGTCAGAGCATTGATTGCACTAGATTTACCTGCATTTGATCGACCTGCGAATGCAATCTCAAAACCTGTGTCAGGTGGACACAATGCAAGTTTCGGCGCGCTGGTCATGAACTCGGCACGACGTAACCATTTCAAGAGCGGAACTGGATCGGCACTGACTTCTGCAATTACAGTTGCTTCAGGCACAACATGTTCAGTGACTTCTGTATTGACCACTGCGGTTGCGACAGTAGGCGATGTATTGTTTTCTGATGAAGCTGACATGTTGAACCAAGCGATAATAAAGTCGGTGCATTATAAAACGATTCAGAGCAGATTAACCTGCGATTCATCTATTAAGTTTCGTGTCAGAAAAAGATATACTGAGGTGAATACAAAATAATCAATACTCTGTCGTGATTTACGATGCGTATTTGTATAGAATAATAGTTATGTACTAGTGAGTACAATGTTGAAATTAGCTGTTCATGATGTTTTCATGGCATGATGTAGCGAATGGAGTATGACGTATGAGTCGTAACGCTTTTGCAATAAAAACAAAGAACAAGAGTCGTCTCACTCTGGCAGCTGCGTTTGTCGCGCTAATGCCTTCCTTGAATTTGGCGCATGCAGGTACTCCTGAACTCTATAATCAAGCCTGCGCGACGTGTCATGCGGCGGCGGTTTTGGGCGCGCCAAAAGCGGGTGATAAAGCCGCTTGGGATGCGCGTATCAAAGCAGAAGGCTTGCCGACCATGGTACAACATGTCAAAGGCGGCTATAAAAACATGCCAGCGCGGGGGTTATGCAATACTTGTACTGATGAAGATTTCAGTAATCTGATCCATTATATGGCCACGAAATAGTTTCTAAAAACATCCCCATCCCAACCTTCTCCTTCAAGGGGATGGAGAAAAGCAAAACACTTTGGTTTATGGGTTGAATTTTTCACAAAAGTGCTTCATCTAAAAAAAACCTCGCGCGTCGGGGTTTTTCTGTATGTAGCAGATTAAAATGGCCGCATTGTAGGCAATAAATCAATTTCAAGAGATGTAAAAATGGCTTTTTTAAATCGATTTCAAGGTGTGTTGATCGCATTTTTGCTCATGGTTCTGTTGTCTGGGCGGGTTGAGTCCTTGGTGACCACTCAAGCGGTGCATCAAATTGATTTCTGGTTGGTTTGGCTGGGCTGTATGGTTGTACTGACTTTGCCAATTTTATTACTTGAATCAGCGTTGGCTAAACGTACAAATGCATTGCCATTACAGGCTTTGCCCGCATTGACACGTGATGCAGATGCGAGTACTCGTTGGCGTAGCGTAGGCTGGTTGGCGTTAGGGTCAGTGTTGCTGCTGGCTGGTGCGTTGAGTTCGCAATTCAGTGTGTATGCAGTTGCATTGGCAAAACAGAACACCAGTTTGACTGCGGTCACCACAGCGTTGCCGTATATCATTATCGCGGTCATTGCTGGATTGTCTTATGTGTCTAAATGGCTGCCGTTGGTTGGAACGATTATAGTCGTGGCTTTGGTTGGTCTGGGATTATTGCATCCCGCAGCATCGTCATGGCAATTGACGCATTTCTCACTCACAGAGTGGTCTGGCGCAGTTGAGTTGGCATTAGTTGCATCAGGTGTTGGACTGGGTGTGTATTGGCAAACTGCATTAACTGCGAATACAACCACGAAACGTTATAAAATTTTACCGATTTGGATTGCACAAATTGTCGGTGGTGCAGTCGTTGCCTTGGGTTTAGTTGGCTTGAGTCAAGGTCTTGGCTTTGCGCTGTATGGCTTGGCATTGTTGAGTGGCGCGGCGATATTGTTAGCGTTTGCACGTCAACAGTTGATCGCGCGTGGTTTTCCAGTGATCGTCATATGGATTGTTTTATTGGCAAGTTTGGTGGTGTGGACATTGCCGATTAAAACGTCTTTGCTAACTGTGACGATGGCGTTGACGATTTTGGTCTCTGCGGCGTATGCCGTGTTTAGTGGCTGGAAAATGAAAAGCAGTCATTTGCGTAAAGCGTTAAATTTTAATAATGAAGGTTTGTATAACCTGTGGCGTGTACTCGTTCGCTTGGTTGTGCCGCTGGCTGTTGTACTGGCTTTGGTGGGTGTCGTCGAACAGTACATCGTGTGGATTCAGTAAACGCGATGTCTATTGAAAAGCAGATTCAACCTTTAGATCAAAGTGATGGAGAGAGTTCTTCATCATTTTTGATTGATATTGTTTGTGCCAGAGTGAATCAAGCGGGTCTGCCAGAAGTTCAACTTTATCGAATTGTGCAAGGAACGACTGCGGCAGAGTTTTTGAGACAACATGGTTTCGTCGCTGATGCACAGCCATTGCCAGTAATGGGTGTTTTTAGTCAGAAGATCAGTAAGCCCGAGCAATATGTCTTGCAGCACGGAGATCGGTTGGAGTTGTATCAACCGTTGATTTTGACGCCAATGGATGTGCGCCGTGCACGTGCCAGAGCGCACCCAGTAGGCAGACTGAAGCATCGCCAGTTCTAGATAAAAGCAGATTTGATGTCAGCTTCTTTGGAGTAGGTAAGAAGCAACACATTTGCTTCCTACCTGCTTGCTGCTTGCGAGGATTAAGCTTGTTTGTGTGGACGAGGTGAGCTGAATTCTGCGGATGGTGTGCCTGACAAGCCTGGGTCTTGGCTCATTGGTAGGCCGGGTTGTGCAGCGGGGAATGTATCTGCGCCCTGAATATTCACGACTTTGCCTGAATCATCAAACGTGATAATCATGTGTTGTCCGCTTTCAGGCTTTAAGCCTGCGTTGTGGGCAAGCGTACCTGGAATATAGGTATACACATAGTCCCAACGATTTGGATTCAACGTATCTGTAATGGCAGGTGTGCCAATGAGATAGCGAACTTGTTGCATCGTCATGCCGACCTTCACTTGCTCTGCTTTTTCTTTGGTCAGGGGTGTGCCTTGTGGGATGTCAATCTTATAGACGCTAAACATGGAACATCCGCTTTGCGATAAGCTGAGTAAGGATACTGCGAGGATTCCCACAGTAATGTGAGTCAGCATGAATTTTTGCATTTTGATACACTTGCCCCATCTATTGACTATGTGTTTGATGATGTGTTGATTGGTATAGTCTATTGTATATGCGATAGACGGTTTGTTACCAAGATACTGGTGAGTATTCTAGATGTTGTTTGCCGTTATGGGCTAAACTACTCGCATGTTTTTGGTAGCAAATAGTTAACATCTTAGAATGTCTAACATTAATATGAATTACGCATGCTGGGCATATTAACATGCCTTTACCGCGCTGCCCATGATGGATCTGTTATGTCGATTACGAATCATGATTTACGTAAAGCTGGATTAAAAGTGACGCTGCCACGCGTCAAAATTCTTGAGTTACTCGAGCGTGCAACAGAGCATCATTTGAGTGCTGAAGATATTTATAAGACTTTGCTTGAACAGGGTGAAGACGTTGGTTTGGCAACGGTTTATCGCGTTCTGACTCAATTTGAGACAGCGGGAATTATCGAACGTCATCAGTTTGAAAACAACTATTCGGTGTTTGAGATCACGCAAGCGGATCATCATGATCATATTGTGTGTCAGAATTGTGGACGTGTGGTTGAATTCAGTAGTCCAGTGATTGAAACGGAGCAACATGCAGTTGCAGAACGTTTGGGCTTTGAGTTGACAGGACATTCTCTGAATCTTTATGTGTTCTGTGATAAGCCTGCTTGTGTGGAAGCGCGTAAGAAACGTAAGTGATTTTTTAGAAACGTGGGTGTCTTATCATTGAGCTTCTTAATGGGAGGAGCCGCCTACCGCGGGTCTTCTTGCGACTAGACGAAGCAGTGCTTCATCCAGTCTCATTTCTTGGAAAAAGTAAGTATGAGGAAAAACAAAGCACTGCTTTGTTTTGACGCAAGGCGTCCCTCGCAAAACTCGCGCACTGGGAGGAGCTCTTAAAAATTAGTTTTATTTAAGAGGTCAGGGTGTTAAATATTTCTCGTTTGGCTCAAACAGTTGCTCGGGACGGGTTAGAAGCAAAAGCTATTATTAGAATTTGAATATAAGAAGGTCATGGATGGCTGATTTAGTTCGATACATATCACAATATGCGCCTCGTTTTTTAGTGCGCTCTTTAGCGCCATTCAAACAATTATTGCTTGTCTCTAGCTCCTGCATTATTTCTTTAGCTCTCATCTCAAGTTCAGTTCAAGCTGCAACCAATCCCGCCGATCCGAATAAAGTCATTCATATCGCATTTCCTGGCGCGGATGACGGATTCGATATGGTGCGTACGGCTAATTATTATTCCGCGATCATTG
>JASLFQ010000230.1 GCA_030150595.1 Aquirhabdus sp. | reverse complement strand
GTTGGGCTCATGCACGCGCTTGAAGCACGTAACAATCTCGATACTAGTCTTGTAGAAGATGTGGTATTGGGCTGTGTGACGCCAATTGGTGATCAAGGCAGCGATATTGCAAAAACAGCGGCAATTGCCGCAGGTTGGAGTGAACATGTTGCTGGTGTGCAAGTAAATCGCTTTTGTGCATCAGGCTTAGAAGCAGTTAATCTGGCTGCACAAAAAGTACGTTCAGGTTGGGAAGATCTTATCGTCGCGGGCGGCGTAGAATCCATGTCACGCTGCCCAATGGGTTCAGACGGCGGCCCATGGGCGCTTGACCCAGAAACCAACCTCAAATCTTACTTTGTACCACAAGGCGTTGGCGCGGATTTGATCGCATCGATTGATGGTTATAGCCGTCTTGATGTCGATACTTTTGCTGCAAACTCACAAGCGAAAGCTGCTGCGGCACAAGCGGCTGGACGTTTCGATAAATCGATTGTTCCAGTAAAAGATCACGCGGGCGTGACTATCTTGGATAAAGATGAATTCATCCGTGCAGGTACAACTGCTGAATCATTGTCAAAATTAAGCCCAAGCTTTGAAATGATGGGCGCAATGGGTTTTGATGCTGTTGCTTTGCAAAAATATCCAGAAGTCGAAAGAATCAACCACGTTCACCACGCAGGTAACTCATCAGGCATCGTGGATGGCGCGGCACTCGTGCTGATTGGTTCTGAAGCGGCTGGAAAAAAAATGGGCATCAAGCCACGCGCTAAAATCATAGCGACCGCACTGGTCGGTACTGATGCAACCATCATGCTCACAGGTCCAGCTCCAGCTGCGCGTAAAGCATTGGCAAAAGCTGGTTTGACGATTGATGACATCGATTTATTTGAAGTGAATGAAGCATTTGCTTCTGTCGTCATGCGCTTTATGACTGAGCTCAAAGTTCCCGCAGAAAAAGTGAACGTCAATGGCGGCTCAATCGCAATGGGACATCCACTCGGCGCAACAGGCGCAATGATTCTCGGCACCTTACTCGACGAACTCGAACGCCAAGGTAAAAAACGCGGCTTGGCAACCTTATGTGTTGGCGGCGGCATGGGCATCGCTACCATCATTGAAGTCGTTTAAGGAGAATATGAATGAGCACAAATAACGCGATTACTTATACTAAAGACGCTGACAACATCGTTACCCTGTTAATCGATTCAACAGGTCAATCCGTCAACACCATGAATACTGAGTTCACTCTCAGTCTTCGTGATGCAGTTGCAAAGTTAAAAACTGAAACTGATTTGGCAGGTGTTATCTACGCTTCTGCGAAAAAGACCTTTTTTGCTGGCGGCGACTTAGACGAAATTATTCAAGCAAAAGCCAGTGAAGCAGATCAATTCTTCAAATGGCTTGAACTGATGAAAGCCGATATGCGCGCGATTGAAACAATGGGCAAGCCTGTTGTTGCTGCATTGAATGGCGCAGCACTGGGCGGCGGCTGGGAACTTGCATTGACCGCGCATCATCGTATTGCGCTGAATGATCCTAAAATCAAATTTGCATTGCCAGAAGTCACGCTTGGCCTGCTACCAGGTGGCGGCGGTGTTGCACGTATGACTCGCCTACTCGGTTTGCAAAACGCATTGCCATACCTCATGGAAGGCAAGCAATTTGATGTCAAAAAAGGTTTGTCATTGGGTCTCATCCATGACACTGGCGCAAACATGGACGAAGTCCTGCAAAAAGCGCGTGACTGGATTAAAGCCAATCCAAAATCACAACAACCATTTGATGTGAAAGGTTACAAAATCCCAGGTGGCACACCAAGCACACCTGCTGTTGCGCAAATGCTCGCAATCGCTCCAGCAATGCTGCGTGACAAAACCAAAGGCTGCTACCCTGCTCCTGAAGCGATTATGTCTGCTGCTGTTGAAGGCGCGCAAGTTGATATCGATACGGCTCTGCGCATCGAATCACGGTATTTCGTACAAATCACCACAGGCCAAGTCGCCAAAAACATGGTTGGCACCTTTTGGTTCCAATTGAATGCATTGAAAGCTGGTCACAGCCGCCCAGCAGGCATTGCACCTTGGAAAGCCACTAAAGTTGGTGTCCTTGGCGCAGGCATGATGGGCAGTGGTATTGCTTATGCGACTGCGATCAAAGGTGTTCAAGTTGTTCTAAAAGATGTCTCTGCTGAAGCTGCTGAAAAAGGCAAAGGCTACAGCCAAAAACTGCTTGAAAAACGGGTTTCTCGTGGCAGCTTAACTGCTGAAAAGAAAGATGCAATCTTGGCGGGTATCACTGCTACTGCAAATGCAGCTGATTTGGCAGGTTGTGACCTGATCATTGAAGCGGTTTTTGAAAACCGTGAATTGAAAGCGAAAGTGACTCAAGAAGCGGAAGCGCAATTAGTTGTGGGCGGCGTGATGGCTTCTAACACATCAACATTGCCAATCACAGGTTTGTCTAAAGCCAGTAAAGATGCAACGCACTTTGTAGGTCTGCATTTCTTTAGCCCTGTTGATAAAATGCAGTTGGTTGAAATTATCAAAGGCAAAGACACTAGCCCTGAAACGCTTGCACGCGCTTTTGACTATGTACAGCAAATTGGTAAAACCCCAATTGTCGTCAATGACAGTCGCGGTTTCTTTACCAGTCGTGTATTTAGTAAGTTCATTCAAGAAGGCATGTGTTTACTTGCGGAAGGGATTCATCCTGCACGCATTGAAATGGCTGCACTCAAAGCAGGCATGCCTGTTGGCCCACTCGCCATTACCGATGAAGTGAGCTTAACGCTTGGTGAACACATCACGAATCAAACCCGCAAAGACTTGGAAGCCGAAGGCAAAGTCCTTCCAGTTCTCCCAATGGAAGCCGTTGCACAAAGCATGATTCATGAGCACAACCGCGGTGGTAAAGCGGCTGGCGCAGGCTTCTATGATTATCCAGAAGGTGGCAAAAAGCACCTGTGGTCTGGTCTATCACAATGGTTAAAACCAGAAGTTGTGATCAACGAACAAGAAATGATTGAGCGCTATTTGTTTGTTCAAGCACTAGATACCGTTCGCTGCCTCGAAGAAGGTGTACTGACTTCTGTGCAAGATGCCAACATCGGTTCGATCTTCGGTATCGGTTTTGCACCGTGGACTGGCGGCGCGATTCAGTATTTGAATCAATACGGTTTGGATAAAGCGGTTGCACGTGCAACTGAACTTGCCGCCAAATACGGTGAACGCTTTAACCCACCGCAATTATTGAAAGATAAAGCAGCAAAAGGTGAATTGTTTGTTTAAAGGCTGTTAAAACTTAAACTGCAAAATGAAAACCGCCATTTCTGAATTGAGATGGCGGTTTTTTTATTTAAAAGTGTTTATTAAAGATTATCCCAATTTTGCAAACGCTCCTTGCGTTCTAGTCTAAAATTAGTGATCTCTAAACGAATACCATCTGGGTCTTGGAAAAATACCGCATAGTAATCTTCTGCATATTCAGAATATTTTTTCGGCTCATTACATTCAATGCCTAATGCTATAAGCGCTTTTGCCACTGCAAATACATCTTCGATCTCTGCAACTCGAAAGCACAAATGATGCAATCCTGACTGATAGGGATTATGTGCAGACGTATTAGGTTCGGCTGGTCGTAATACATATCCAAAATGGCGATTGTAGTATTGAATATGAGGCGCATCATTAATATTAAATGTGTTCTTACGAAAACCTAATTCTGGCATGACCAAATCATAAAACGCTTCTGATCGTTTTAAATGACTGACAGAAATATAAATATGGTCAATACCAATCACTTCCGTAACCAACATACTCTCCCATTTCTTTATGATCGTTCAAGTTAAAAATAACACACTACGCACTGTTTACTGTTTAATTGCGAAAGATATCGACGCTACTTCCTTTAAAAAACATGAGTCGATCATAAAAAGACTAGGGGCTGTACTAGATAAAGTTAAATTTGAGCCCATAAGCGCAGTGTTTTTAGCTGCTCTTTGGGTGACCCATAATTGAATCTAAACTCACATTCTTTCAAAAACAATGGGAACCTTTCTTTCGGTATTCCATTGTACTTTCTCAGTACTCTCTTAGCTTGATTCCAGAAGTTTTCAATACCGTTAATATGGTTTTTACCGACTGCAAATTCATGCGTATGGTTGATTCGATGATGGGTGAAGCCAGCAATATCCAACGCGTTATAACTGCGATATGAGTCGGTATAAACAACGCTGTCAGGTATGATCTTTTTATTGATTTCACTCATTAAAGTGTCGCTTTTCGTGTCACTAACTACTTGGGTGTAAACACGACCACCGTGTTTAAGAATACCAAATACAACGACTTTGCCAGCAGCACCACGACCACGCTTTCCTTTACGAGTTCCGCCAAAGTAACTCTCATCAAGTTCGATCTGCCCATCGAACATTTCACGGGCATCTAGCTCAACATAATGAGAGATTATTAGCCTAACTTTATGGTAAAACAAAGCGGCAGAATTAGGATGAATTTCGAGCAAATCAGCAGCACTTCGAGCAGTAACTTCTAGCACGAAGAATTCGAGTAACTTTTTTCTGATGATTCTTAGATAACTTACAATGAGTTAGCTTCATAAGCATAGACTAGCACCTTTGCTAATCTAGTACAGCCCCAAAGACTATGCT
>JASLFQ010000070.1 GCA_030150595.1 Aquirhabdus sp. | reverse complement strand
CCCAGCACCACTCGCAGAGGCACTAGGTGTCACTCATATTTTTCTGCTCATGCTTTGTATTGATGTCATTATAGGCCCACTCCTGACATTACTCATCTATAAAACCGACCTCAGACTACTCAAACTTGATCTTACCATCATCATTATGCTGCAGCTTGCTGGGTTCAGTTATGGTTTGCATACTGTTGCAAAAGGTCGACCAGCATGGCTGGTTTTTAGTATTGATCAATTCTATCTAGTGCGTGCCGCTGATATCGATGCAGAAAAATCAAATGTTGCACCTCCAGAATACCGTAATGCACCATGGTTCGGTCCACAATGGGTTGCAGTACAACTACCAAACAACAAAACACAACGCCGAGAACTCATTTCTGAAACATTGAAGGCTGGTCGAGGACTGTTTACGAGTCCAAACTTATATAGTCCTCTTTCTGCTGACACCAGCAATATTCGCTCTAAGATGCGGACTCTACCCGAATTGCAACAATACAACTCCCAAGGCACCATAAAAGCCACTTTACTCAAATGGCCAACTGCCAATGCTTGGTTGCCGCTCTGGAGTAACCCTCAAAGCATGGTCGCCTTAATGGACAAGAGTCTAAATATAGTTGCTATCGTGGACTTAAACCCCTCAAAAGAATAGTACACATTATATTCTTATCTAAAACGACTGATGTTTAAGCATAACAGTAGTCAGCGTCGACACTAGCAGACATGATAATGCGCGCACCACGACATACTAGAAGATTTGCAAATTCAGGTCTCGTGCAAAGTAGCAACACCCTCTATCTCTATAAAACAGGAGCAGATTTAGTGATGCTCCCATGTATTCGACTTATCTACTCTATGTCTTAAAAACTGACAGATAATGTTTGGAAGGCGACAGGTGCGTTGTTGACATCAAATAATTCAACAACTGCAAGATATGGTACTCCGCGTGTCACGTTGCTATTCACTGCATCGATGGTGCTGGGAGCAGCCGTCGCAATCATTTGGCGAATGACAGCATTGTTGGAGCTGTCAATCTGAGTCGGATCAAGCAGCATGATGATGGCTTTGCTTGCACCATTCACATAAGTCCAATTCAGTAAATCTCCCATTTGACTGAGGGTGAAGCCGCTTGGGAAATTTTCACTGGCTTTATAAACTTGCCATGTGCCTTTATCTGCGATGGTGTAGCTTATGTTGCTGCTGCCACAACTGACGTTTCGGACATCATCGCCACTCTTATCAATGCGAGAGTATTTGCCAGTGTAGTTGTCAAATGTACTTGAGTAGTTACCGGAGAATGAAGCCGAAAAACTGGTATTCGGATTGCTGACGGTGGAGGCATCCATCGTACCAATGCTCGTACCATTGAGATACATGGTGAGCTTCTGACCACTGATTTGAATGGCGTTGGTGCGCTGACAATCATAAAACTGGAAAGACATGCGACCATTGAAGCTGCCTTCGCTGTTCGGTAATGATAAGTAGAGTCCGCCTATATTGGATGCAGGATCAACCACATTATCTGATTGAATGTAGTAACCATAAAAACGTCCACCAGCGCCATCTGTTAATGCGGGTGGCATAATCGAATTTAAAACTTGATCGGTGGTTCCACCGCCACAGCCCGTCAGAAAGAGAGTTGTTGCGATACAGCCAATGAAGGCAAATGGGTGTTTAATTGGCATGAAGATGTGCTCTATCTTGAGATATTTAAGATAATTGTTATGAAACAAAGTTGGGAGGAGTGCTTTTAACCTTGTTGATGTTTACGCATAATCGCTTGCCATTGTTCCGTGCTAACAGGCATCAATGATAAGCGGTTGCCACGGCGAACTAAGGCGAGATCAGCCAGCTCGGGCATGTTGCGCAGTTGTTCCAGTGACAGCATAGTGTCCCAGATTTCCCCAAAAGTCACATCAACACCTGTCCAACGAGGGTTTTCCACAGTGGATTTCGGGTCGTAATAATGATGTTCTGGATTAAATTGAGTTGGATCGGGATAACCTGCACGACCAATGGTCATTTGACCGACAATCCCTGGCACCTTGCAGTTTGAGTGATAGAATAACGCTTCGTCACCAACCGCCATTTGCCGTAGAAAATTACGGGCTTGGTAGTTACGAACACCATCCCAGAGTGCGGTTCCGCGTGCTTTAAGATGTTCAATCCCGAATGTTTCAGGTTCAGATTTCATGAGCCAGTAGGCCATAGGATGTTCCCAGTTTGAGTTTCTTTTCAGATGTTCCGCATCATATTCCACTGGCATTGTACATTCATATGCCTTGGTGCGTGAAGAAGTGTCCGTATTGTGATTTTAACTCACATGCCGTGCCGCATGGAGCCTTTTCAGTTGACGGTACGTTATCGTTAAGTCTAGAGCAAGAGTACCTTCATGTCTTGGTGGCCGATGCGGCACAACAAGTTGCATGTGCAGCAAGTCGTCCGCTTTCGAGTGTGTTTATTGGTGGCGGAACACCGTCACTCATTTCTGCATCTGGGTATCAATGGCTATTTGCACAGCTTCGAGAGCTCTTTGTTTTTACCGATGCTTGTGAGATTACTTTAGAGGCCAATCCAGGAACGTTGGAACACGCACCTTTTTCCGAATATTTAACAGCAGGCATTAATCGCTTGTCACTAGGCGTACAAACGTTTGATGATGCACTCTTACAGACTTTAGGTCGTGTACATGGGTCAGATGAAGCGCGGCAGGCTATTCAGCGCGCCAAAGCAGATGGGTTTACCCGTTTAAACGTGGATTTAATGCACGGTTTACCCAGTCAAACGGTCGAGCAAGCCTTGTTTGATCTACAGAGTGCAATTGATTGCGGGGCAACTCATATTTCGTGGTATCAGTTGACGATTGAACCAAATACCGTATTTTTTCGCACACAACCAGTCTTACCCGATGAAGATCGATTGGCCGATATTCAGGCGGCAGGTGAGGCATTGTTGCGTGCGCATGGGTTTGTTCAATATGAAGTCTCTGCATGGGCGAAAGAGCGTCCAAGCCAGCATAATTTGAATTATTGGCAGTTCGGAGATTATTTAGCCATCGGTGCGGGTGCACATGGCAAAGTCACGGTTTTGAATGAAGATCAAAACACCAATGCCGCGCGGCTAGAAATTCATCGCTTCAAAAAAACGCGTTTGCCGAAAGATTACTTAGCTCAAGTCCCAGCGCCTTCTTTGCAATATGAAGCCGTTGTCTCAGCAGATTTGCCCTTTGAATTTATGATGAATGCTTTGCGTTTGGTTGATGGTGTTCCTGTCAGTTATTTTGCCGAACGAACGGGACTAAAGTTTGATGTGGTAAGCGATATCGTGCGACAGCTACAGCAAGAAAAATTACTTGATGAAAATCCACATCAACTCAAATGTACGGCGTTAGGTTTTAATTATTTGAATGAAGTGTTGGCAAGATTTTCTTAGATATTGTTCCTTGAAAAATAGATGAAACCTTAGTTCACTGAGCCTGTCGAAGTGGACATATCAAACTTCATTGGTATATCACCGCGCATTTCGATATTTCGACAGGCTCAATAACCGCAGGCTCAATGAGCTAGCTATGTTATTCGCATAAAAATGCCGCTTCAATTGAGCGGCATTTTTAACATCATTTCATCTTAAGCAAGCTTTTGTGCGTTTTCTAAGACTTGTAAGCGATCTGCGGGGTCGTTTGTATGGTCGTTAGCAACAGGTGGTAAACGATCAGCTTTCAGCGTTGGTTTCTCACTGTTGTTAATCACCGCTTCATTCACCTCAACTGTACCGACA
>JASLFQ010000019.1 GCA_030150595.1 Aquirhabdus sp. | reverse complement strand
CCGCGAATTGGAATATTTTGTAGGTTTGGATCTGTCGATGACAAGCGTCCTGTTGCTGCAATCGCTTGATGGTAGCTGGTATGAACGCGCTGTGTCGCTGGATCACTTTGTGCAATCAGGCTATCGGTGTAAGTGCTTTTCAACTTAGATAAAGAGCGATATTCCAAAATCGTGACAATAATTGGATGATCAATTTTTTCTAAAATCGCTTCGCCTGTGGCGTACTGCCCGCTTGCTGTTTTTTTACTACCAGCAATACCAAGTTTATCGAATAAAATTTCACCTAACTGTTTTGGCGATGAGACGTTAAATGGTTGTCCTGCCAGTTCGATGGCGTGAGCTTCCAATGTATGAATTTGTGCGCCAAAACGTTGCCCAAGTTCTGCAAGAAACGGAATATCAAGGCGTATCCCATTATTTTCCATTTCATATAAAACTTGAGCTGTCGGTAATTCGACGTCCAGTAAGAGTCTTTCCAATTTTGGAATTTTGGCTAATTCTTTGGCAAAAAACTCATAGAGTCGCCATGTAATATCAGCATCTTCAGCAGCATAAGGCGCAGCTTTTTCTAACTCAATTTGATTAAACGTCAGCTGTTTCGCACCCTTCCCTGCAATTTCTTCAAAGGTCGTCGTCGTGTAATCGAGATAATATTGCGCCAAATCATCCATGTTGTGACGTGTCGCAGTTGGATTAAGCACATAAGATGCAAGCATCGTATCAAATGCCCAGCCTTTCAAATGAATCCCATGATTATTAAATACATGGGCATCATATTTCATATGTTGACCAATCTTGCCAATCGCTGGATTTTCCAGAACTGGTTTAAGCGTATCCAGCACAAATGTTGCGTCCAATTGCTCTGGCGCACCCATGTAGTCATGCCCAATCGGGATATAGAACGCCTCTCCCGCTTGAAGCGCAAAAGAAACGCCGACGATACGTGCCAAACGATAATCAAGGCTTGTTGTCTCGGTATCCACTGCAAAACGTGGTGCAGCTTTCAAGCGCTCAACAAGAGCCAAAAACTCTGTTTTATCCAAAACAGTATGATATTTAGCTGCACTAATTGGCAACGCAACAGGCTGTTCTACCGCAGGCTCGGTGCTTAACAGTTCAGGAATATCATCTTTCTTTGTATCTTCAAAAGAATAAGATTTTTGTGCTTCTTGGGACTGCTGATTTTGAGGATTGTCAGGGTTATTCGGATGTTCTAATGATTGCAATAGTGCCCTAAATTCAAGTTCTGCATAGAGTTTTTTCAGTGCTGGGACATCAGGTTTACCAAGCTTCAATTCATGCCAATCCAACTCCAGTGGCAAATCACAGACAATACTCGCCAACTGATGATTCAGTGGAATTTTATCGGCATTTTCACGAATGCTCTCGCCAACTTTACCTTTGATGTTATGTGCATTTTCTAAAATGCCACCAATGGTTTGATATTGGTTCAACAGCTTCGCCGCCGTCACTTTTCCAACGCCAGGCACACCAGCGATACCATCTGACGCATCGCCCATAAGTGTTAAATAATCCACGATTTGATCAGGGCGTACGCCAAATTTTGCGATAACGCCATCATGATCAAGCACTTTTTCAATGAAACTATCTTCTAACGTAATATGATCATTAACGAGTTGCGCCATATCTTTATCGCCAGTCGAGATCAGGACATGATGCCCCTCTGTCACGGCACGTTTAGCCAAAGTTCCAATTAAATCATCGGCTTCCGCACCGGGAAGTAATAGTAACGGAATGCCTAAGCCTTTAATAATTGCGTGCAGATATGGAATTTGCGTCGATAATTCAGACGGCATTGCTGGACGATGTGCTTTGTATTCTGGTGAAAGCTGATGGCGAAATGTTGGTTCTGGCGTATCAAAAATCACAGCCATATGCGTCGGTTGCATACGTCGCATGAGTTTTTGCAGCGATGATAATGCACCTTTAATCGCATTGGTGGTTTGACCTTGCGAAGTCGTCAGCGGCGGAAGCGCGTGGAATGCGCGGAACAGGTAATAAGAGCCATCGACCAAAATAAACGGGGGCATATGTGCGCTCCAAATGCGATGTTTGATACAAATATGATTAATTTGAATAGCGGTGATTTTAAAGTAGAAATGAATCTGCCGCTGTTGTTTATTTTGTTTTCTTGCTTGTTTCTTTTTGATCAAACGCTAGACTAGGGATCAATGGATAATCATTTTAAATCATTGGAGTGTCATGATGAACAAACGTCTATTAGCGTTTTCTGGAAGTACACGCAAAGGTTCTTTGAACGGTCAAGTGTTGCAGACGGCAATTGCTGGCGCAGAATCTGTTGAAGGTTGTTCTGTTACGCTAATCAATCTGAATGATTATCCAATGCCGATCTATAACGGTGATGATGAACAAGCGACTGGAATGCCTGAATCGGCGCAGAAGCTATTACGCTTATTTGAGCAACATGATGGTTTTTTGCTTGCTTCGCCTGAATACAATGGTTTTGTCACACCGCTGCTAGTCAATACTTTTGATTGGATGACGCGCACTGAGCCAGATGGCAAAGTTGGTTTGCGTGTATTTAAACGTTATCCCGTTGCGCTCGTTTCCTCAAGTCCAGGGATTTTGGGTGGGTTACGCAGTTTAATGATGGTGCGGATGTTTTTGGGTAATATGGGTTTTTTGGTCTTGCCTGAACAAGTTGCGGTGACTGGGCAGAAGATGCATGAAGGCAAAATTACTGATGAGCGGCTTGAGGCGCAGGTGAAAGCGATTGGAGCTGGGTTGGCGGAATGGGTTTGGAAGAAATAGAACTTATCCATAATTTGTAGGCTGTGGGCTTGCCCCAGCTTGCTAAATTGGAGCTGGGGCAAGCCCACAGCCTATGCGTGCTAAATTCAAAGTATTAGTCATAATCAAAATATGAATCAAAATCAAAAGATAAATTTAATTTAGCCATTTGTTGTATCAGCATTTGGTTAAGTTTTATCTGATGTGAATTAGGAAAGGTTCCTGTAGCACCTAAAGTGAATGACGTTTGAAAATCTTGACTCAACAAATATAATTGCTCAATTCGAGGCTTTAACTGAGAAAGTAGTGCTTCAAGATGCGCCTCGATAGGTTGACCTTTTGCTAAGCCAGAACCTAATTCCCAAAGACTCCACTCCCATGAGATAACTCCATTAATATTACGCCTAGGATCGCCTATAGAATGTTTTGTAGTAGGTTGTAACTGTAATATTTGACTAATTTCATCAGTAGATAATGCGTTTGAGCGAACGTTGAAATATGCATATTCGTTCGTTGATTTTTTATCTAACTCTTCAACTTTTTCACTATTCGTCTTAATGATTTTCGCGTAAGGAAAATCATGATTGCTCTCTACAACCATTTTGTATAAATACAGTTGAACATCGGCTTTGATTTGAGCCATTCTTCTAATGATGTCACTATCTAAAAAACAACCACCTCCTTGGGAGTGATAACTATGAGTTACGCAATGTATTGTGCGGACAAGTTCATCTGGTAGTTTTATATAACGTTGCGGAAATGCTAATAAACTAAATAAATGATCTTCAATAGACTTTGTATCATCGCGTCCAGATTTAAAACGAAGACACATTTGGTTAAATAAATAGCGATCTTCGCTAACATCACCAGCATTCCATGCATCATGAGTTCGTAAATTATATTTCTCTAAAATTTCCTGAGCTGAACCTTCACCAGTAATTGTTAGATAAGCATATTCTTGATTACTAAGTATTGAAGACATTGTTATTATTTCTCTAAGCTAATGTTTGCATATATTTAATAATAGCTCAAAAAGCTAAGTTAACATTTAAATTGTAACGAGGAAACTCAAACAAAAAAACCAGCTTTCGCTGGTTTTCTTCACACAAATTACCGATTCTCTAAAAATCAGTCTTCCATATGTTTAATAATCGCATCGCCAAACTCAGAACTACGCAGCAACGTTGCACCAGGCATTAAACGTTCAAAGTCGTAAGTCACAGTCTTAGCAGCAATCGCATTTGAAATGCCTTTGATGACCAAATCAGCCGCTTCAGTCCAGCCCATATCACGCAGCATCATTTCAGCAGACAGAATAATTGAACCTGGGTTCACTTTGTCCTGACCTGCATACTTCGGTGCAGTACCGTGAGTTGCTTCATACATCGCGATTGCACCACCAATGTTTGCACCTGGTGCGATACCTATACCGCCAACTTCTGCTGCCAATGCATCAGAAATATAGTCGCCGTTCAAATTCAAGGTTGCGATCACAGAATATTCTGCTGGACGCATGAGAATTTGTTGCAAGAAAGCATCGGCAATCACGTCTTTAATGATGATGTCTTTACCAGTTTTTGGGTTAACAATCTTCATCCATGGACCACCATCG
>JASLFQ010000016.1 GCA_030150595.1 Aquirhabdus sp. | reverse complement strand
AGGACATGACGGATTGGATATTTTACAAACCATTCGCAGTGAAAGTAATGTGCCAGTGATCATGCTGACTGCGCTGACAGATGATATTACTAAGCTATTAAGTCTACGTCTGGGTGCGGATGATTACATTTCCAAACCGTTCAATCCTGCTGAAGTCATTGCGCGAATTAGAACTGTGTTACGGCGTAGTAATAACACCGCTTTACAGAATCCGCTATTACGCGTAGGCCGTTTAACGATTGATCAAGATGCACATACTGCTCAGTTTGCGACTGCTATTGGTGATCAGCAGGAGTTGCAGCTGACGTTGACAGAGTTCAAATTACTCGCTCACTTGGCACGCCAGCCTAAACGTTGTTTTAGTCGAATGGATTTGATTGAGGCATGTTTACCTGAAAGCGATGCGTTAGATCGTGTCATTGACTCTCATTTAAGTAAATTACGTCGTAAATTGAGTGATGCGGGTGGTTCGGATGTCATTCAAACTGTCCGAGGTGTTGGCTATCGACTTTGGATTGATTAGTCCAATTTATCTCTCAATAAGGTTGATGGCGTGATGAACAAACAATTAGAAAAAATATGGATTCGTCTGAGTGTCTATATGACATTGTTCGTATTGGTTACGATCAGTATTTTAGCTATCAGTATTGAAGTTCGAGAGCAATTACAATTCAGAGACTTTGTTAGCCAATTCCCTGCGAGTAAGCAGGATGAAGTTGCGCGTAGTCTGGTTTCGTTGAGTCGGAATAGTCCCCAGTTATGTGATTATTTGACGCAATATGCGATCGATGGTTCAAATGGTTTGGAAGGCGACAGTGAGCTGACGCCGCTATTAATTGGTTTGATTTTGAGTCTGTTGGTTGGGATCGTTGTTGCGTTACTTTTAGCACGAATGATTATTAAACCGATCGCATCGATTGCTGAAGCAGCGAGTCGAATTGCAGAAGGTGATCTCACGGTGCGCGCCCATGCACTCTCGGGTCAGGGTGAGCTTGCGGCAATGGTAACCAACTTCAATCATATGGCGAGTGCTTTGGAAAGTTCCGAGCGTGAACGTAAAGCGACTGCCGCCGCTATTTCGCATGAATTACGCACGCCGCTAACGATCTTAAATGGGCGATTGCATGCGTTGTGTGATGGAGTCATTCAGCCTAGTGCGAAGGAGTACAATAAATTGCTCGATCAGACGCAGCATTTGGTTCGTTTGGTGGAAGATGTTCATGTGTTAGGGTTGGATAATGCCGAGAAGCTGACGCTGTATTGTACCGAACTAGATCTGGCTGTATTGATTTCTGAAATTACGCCGCTGTATGTAGAGCGTGCTGCAGAGCATGATGTGCAATTGGATGTCAAAACAGAATCTGCTTGGGTGTTTGTTGATCGAGATCGGATGAGTCAGATCGTCTCTAATTTAGTCGAAAATGCTGTGCGCTACGCCATGATTGGCAAGCGGGTGCAGCTGAGTGTTTTTAAAGACAAACAAGATGCCGTTCTTGAAGTGCGTGACTTTGGTGCAGGATTACCTCAGGGAATGAATGAACGAATCTTTGATGCATTTTTCCGTCTAGATCAGTCTCGTTCGCGGGCGACGGGTGGTTCTGGATTGGGATTATCGGTTGTCCGAAGTTTGGTTGAGCAACATGGTGGGACAGTGTACGCGTATAATCATGCTGATGGCGGAGCTGTGTTTAGGGTGACGCTGCCCTTGCTGCACAGTTAGTTCCCATGAATAAAAAATCCCACTCATTTTAAGTGGGATTTTTTATGTATGCCGTGTTTGTTGCGGGATCATTAACGGAATTTCAGCGTCACTAACCCTAATAAAACCAACATAATGGTAATGATCCAGAAGCGCACAACAACACGTGTTTCAGGCCAGCCTAGTTCTTCAAAATGATGATGCAAAGGTGCCATTCGGAAAATCCGTTTCTTGCGTAATTTATATGAGCCTACTTGCAGAACAACGGATACTGCTTCAGCAACAAATAAACCTCCCATGATCGCGAGAACCATTTCTTGACGAACCATCACTGCAATTACACCCAGCATCGCGCCAAGCGTCAATGCGCCAACATCCCCCATAAACACTTGAGCAGGATGCGCGTTAAACCAGAGGAAGCCTAAGCCTGCACCAATCATGGCACCACAAATCACGACTAACTCGCTGTTGTCGGCAATATAAGGAATATGTAGGTAATGGGCAAAACTGATATTGCCAGACAAATAGGCAAATGCGCCTAAGCCAGATGCAACTAAAACCACAGGCATAATGGCCAAACCATCTAAACCATCGGTCAGGTTTACTGCATTACTGCTGCCTGTAATGACCAAATAGGTAAAGATAATGAAACCTACAGCGCCGAGTGGTAGTGATAGATTTTTAAAGAATGGAATGAGCAAATCGGTTTGATCAGGCGATTTTGCGAGATAAAGCAATGCAAGCCCTGCACCGAAAGCACCGACCGATGTCCAGAAGTATTTTTTCTTTGCGGATAAGCCTTTAGGGTTTTTATGTTTGATTTTGAGCCAGTCATCCATAAAACCAACCGTACCAAAAATCACCATAACGCCAAGCACAATCCAAACATACGGATCTTTGAGATTGCACCATAACAAGGTGCTGATTCCAATACTGGATAAAATCAGAATGCCACCCATGGTTGGCGTACCTGTTTTGACCAAATGGGTCTTGGGGCCGTCATCGCGTACGGCTTGACCATATTTAAGCGCATGGAGGCGACGAATCATCGTCGGACCAATCAGCAGACTCAAACCTAAAGAGGTTAAAACGCTGAGAATGATGCGAACCGTGAGGTAGTCAAACACCAGAAATGTGCGCTGGTAGTGCGCCAAAAACTGAAACAGCCAAAGCAACATTAATGTGTCTCCGAAACAGAATCTTGAGTAATATGATTTTGAGTAATTGAATGTTCAAATACGGATGGATCTTGCTTTATCTCAGCCTCAAGAGCGCTGATTAACG
>JASLFQ010000276.1 GCA_030150595.1 Aquirhabdus sp. | reverse complement strand
ACAAACGCCAAGTTGTACGTGATGTTTCATTCCAACTCACCAGTGGACAAATTGTGGGTCTACTTGGACCAAACGGCGCAGGAAAAACTACCAGTTTTTATATGCTTGTTGGTTTAGTACAAATGGATCATGGTCGTATTTTCTTAGATAACAGAGACTTGTCTCCCCTCGCCATGCACGAGCGCGCGAGACGTGGGATTGGCTATTTGCCGCAAGAACCCTCTATTTTTCGCAAGTTATCAATTGCCGACAACATCATGTCGATTCTTGAAACACGCAGTGATCTCAATAAAGCCCAGAAAAAGGCAAAACTTGAGTCCCTACTTGAAGAGTTTCATATCACACATATTCGAAATTCATTAGGAATGAGCGTTTCTGGTGGCGAACGTCGCCGTGCTGAAATTGCACGGGCGTTAGCGTTAGATCCGACGTTTATTTTGCTCGATGAACCATTTGCGGGTGTTGATCCAATCTCTGTAGCAGAAATCAAGAAAATTATTGAAAGCCTAAAATGCCGTGGCATCGGTGTGCTCATTACCGATCATAACGTGCGCGACACGCTCGCTATTTGTGAAAAAGCCTATATCGTCAGTGAAGGTGCCGTAATTGCCGAAGGAACGCCAGACGAAGTTTTAGCCAATGAGCTGGTTCGCCAAGTTTATCTCGGTGATGATTTTAAATTGACGTGATTCGATGTTGCTTGATTCAAAACCAAAAAAGGGCTGATGTCAGCCTTTTTTTATTTATTCCCACCAAGGATAAAAACTAGGCATCTCAGACGCGTGACCTGTAAACGCGGCATCACGTTTTTCCAAGAACGAATTCACGCCTTCTTTACCATCGCCAATGCTGGTATAAAACATCGATAGCGAATCCACATTATGCGCATCACGCGGATGTGGCGCAGCACTATTGCGATACAACATTTGGCGCATCAGTGCCGTCGCAACAGGTGACTTTCCTTGGATCATACGTTTTGCCAAAGCTTGTGCTTCCGCCAACAACTGATCTCCCGGATAAACCGCTTTAACTAATCGTCCAGCCAAGGCCTCTTCTGCGCCAAAAATATCAGCAGTATAAACCCACTCCAACGCTTGCTGAATGCCCACAATTCGTGGCAAAAACCAACTTGAACACGCCTCCAAGCAGATGCCTAATTTGCCAAACACAAAACCCATTTTGGCTTTTTCGGATGCGAGACGAATATCCATTGCCAATGTCATCGTGAGGCCAATGCCTACCGCTGCGCCATTGATTGCGGCAATCACAGGTTTCTTACAATCAAAAATCGACAAGGTGACACGACCACCTGTATCACGCACGCCATTCTTAATTGCGGGTTCTTCGCCACGTTCTTGCAAGTCTTGTAACGTCGGTTGCATAGTTTCATCTAAGCCAAATACATTGCCTTCACGACTCAAATCCATGCCCGCACAAAATGCGCGACCTGCTCCAGTCACGACAATTGCACCAATCGTGTCATCTTCACTGGCTTTCGTAAAAAAATCGACAAGTTCATCTGCCATTTCTACAGTAAACGAGTTCATTTGATTTGGGCGATTCAGTTGTAATGTTAAAACACCTTGTTCAAGTGCCGTATGTAAGGTGTTGTATTGATAATCCATATCGTTCTCTTGATTCAAATAATTAACCGAGATTACATCATTAACAGCATAGAAAAAGCCAAAATTAATATTCTATTTGTATCAAACTACAGTCAGCCTACTCTGCCCATTACTTGAATTTGAGTTGTGTGCATTTGATATAACATCAATGACACTAACAGGTGGCTCAATCTACTTAATATTTAACATCCAAAAAAAACATATTTTTGCGAACAACTCAGCAGCACTCCTTTATTTCCATATCAACTATTGTAAGCTATTGAACCAATGCTGAAAATCAATATGCATCATAAGATGACCCTCCCAATCCTTTGCTATACAATTAGTTTACTTCGAACAGTTTAATCAAAAAACACTCATGAAATCTGGCAGAAAAATCACTATATGAAAATCATCCACACTTCCGACTGGCATCTTGGTCAACATTTCATGGGTAAAACAAGGCAAGCGGAACATCAAGCATTTCTTGGTTGGTTGATCGCACAAGTTGTCGAATATCAGATCGATGCAGTGATCATCGCAGGGGATATATTTGATACAGGAACGCCACCCAGTTATGCGCGTGAGATGTACAACGAATTTATTGGTCATTTGCATGATGTGGGTGCCAAACTTGTGATTCTTGGGGGAAATCATGATTCGGTTGCTATGTTGAGTGAAAGTAAAAATATTTTGTCCCGTCTGAGTACGATAGTTATCCCTTCAGTTGCAGAAGTCATTGATCAGCAGCTCGTCGTGCTCAAAAATCGAAATGGACAACCTGCGGCTTTGCTCTGTGGGATTCCATTTATCCGCGCTCGTGATGTGATGCAGAGTGTGGCAGGTCAAAATGCTCAAGAAAAACAACTCACCTTGCAAGAAGCGATTCACAATCATTATCAACAGCTTTTCCAACTGGCAGAGGCAAAACGTTTAGAGCTAGGCGCTTCTCTACCCATTATCGCAACGGGCCATCTCACGACTGTGGGCGCAAGCGCGAGTGAATCCGTGAGAGAAATCTATGTCGGTTCATTGGAGGCTTTTCCTACAGCAGCTTTTCCGCCTGCCGATTACATCGCATTGGGTCATATTCACCGCCCCCAAAAGGTCGGTGGTCTTGACCATATCCGTTATTGTGGCTCCCCGATCCCACTAAGCTTTGACGAAATAGGTAAACCGAAAGAAGTTTTACTGGTGCAATTTAATGAGCAAGGACTTAAAGATATTACGCCATTGCTTGTCCCTTGTTTTCAACCGCTCGTAACCATAAAAGGAAACTTAACTGAGCTAGAAATGCAAATTGCTGAAGTCGCAAATTTGGGTACTCCTGAAACTCCTGCTTGGCTCGAAGTTACGGTAAAAGGCGATGATTATCTGTCAGATCTTCAACCACGTATTGAAGCCATTTGCGAGCGACTTCCAGTTGAAGTCTTACGCATCCGACGTGACCGCGGTGAGGGTGTCGCACGTTTACAGGCATTTGACAAAGAAACGCTCAGTGAATTAACCACGCTGGATGTCTTTGAAAAACGTCTCGCACAAGAAGAATTAGATCCTGCAATAGTCAAACAACTGCATGTCCGTTACCGTAGTGTGATTGAGCGCCTGCACGGAGATACGGGAGATGCGCAATGAAAATATTAAAATTGCGACTAGAAAATCTGAACTCACTCAAGGGGAAATGGGAAGTCGACTTTACCCAATATCCGTTTAAAGATAATGGTTTGTTTGCCATTACAGGTCAAACAGGTGCAGGAAAATCTACCTTGCTGGATACCATTTGTCTTGCCCTATACCATGAAACACCGCGCCTCAAAACGATTTCTGCCTCAACGAATCAAATTATGACCCGTCATACTTCGCATTGTCTTGCTGAAGTAGAGTTCGAGGTCAAAGGACAAATTTATCGCGCGTTCTGGAGTCAGCGCCGATCACGCGATAAAGCCGACGGCGCGTTGCAAGCACCTAAAGTCGAATTGGCAGACGGAAATGACAACATTCTTGCCAGCCAAACCAATGACAAGTTAAAACAGATTGAAGAAATTACTGGGCTAGATTTTGCACGATTCACGAAATCAATGATGTTGGCTCAAGGTGGTTTTGCTGCTTTCCTCAATGCCAATGCCAATGAACGTGCAGAGCTATTAGAAGAGCTCACTGGAACGGAAATTTATGGTCAGATTTCTGAATATGTATTCAATCAAGTGCGAGATGACAAACAGGCATTAGACCAATTAAAGGCTCAGGCGTCAGGCATGGCTTTGTTGAGTGAGGAGGAACGTTTAGCAAAACTACAGGAAATCACTGGGCTAAAATCTCAATCAGAACACACTCAAAATATACTTAACATGGCCCAACAACACAGGCAATGGCGACGTGATTTAGCGCAATCAGAAAAAGACAAAATGACTGCAGAGGAAACTCTGCAAAACGCCAATGATGCCATCAACCAAGCGGCATCCGATCTAGCTCGGCTGGCAAACAGTATCCCTGCCGAAGCGATTAAGCCTCTGTTTCAGGATTGGCAACGATCAGAAACACTCTGCGCAACCACCCAAACTGCACTTAAGACAGTACAGCAAGATTTAGAGACTACGCGACAGCAGTCGATCACCCGTCATTGGCAAGCTCATCAAATCTCTGCACATATTGTGCAGGTAAATCAATTACAACTAACCAAGCACTTAGATGATCAACAGCAACAAACCGAATGGTGTGAGAAACACAATCATTATGCACAGCTTGGAGAAAAGCTCGGGATATGGCGTGGGCAGTTTGAACAGCAAACCAAACTAGAATCTGATCTCCAAACGCAGAATAACGCCATCCTAAAATTGAACGATGAAATTCGCCTGCGGAATAATGAGATTATCCAACAGCAAGAAAAATATCATGCTGCAAAAACTGCCGAAAGTCAGGCAAACGAAACAGTTAATACGGCTACCATTCAGTTAAATGCGCTTCTGGCGGGGCAAACTTTACCGACGCTGCGCAACCAATGGCAAACCAGTCAACAGCATTTGCAAATACTGAAAGACCTTGTCACTAACGCGACTAAGCTTAGAACACTCTCATTGCAGCAAGTGAATGATCAAAGCAATCTCACACAGATTGAAAAAAAAATCACTGAACAAAATCAACTCTTAACCCAACTACGCGAACAATTCAAACAAGTCAAAGAACA
>JASLFQ010000255.1 GCA_030150595.1 Aquirhabdus sp. | reverse complement strand
TGAACCAGCGGCTTTAGTCGATGTACTGATTGTTGGTGCGTTTGTGGAGGCGCGTTCGTGTGAGCGATTCGCTGCGCTTGCGCCGTTTGTTGATGATGAGCTGGCGAAATTTTATCGTTATTTGTTGAAGTCTGAATCGCGTCATTTTGAAGATTACTTAACGCTGGCAAGAACGCTTGTTGAAGATTCCGAGCGGATTGCGATTGATGAGCGCATTGCACTTTTTCGTGAAGTAGAGCGTGAGTTAATTGAATCACCTGATACAGAAATCCGATTTCATGGCGGTGTGCCTGTTTTGGCTTAGTAGTTATCTGATTGATCAAGTTCTATCTCATTCACCAATCCCAGATTTGTTATGATGATGCCGAACTTTAAAAAACATTAGTTTGAAGCATCCGCTAAAGCACACATTTTTAGAAGTATGAACAGTAGAGCGCAATGATGAGTGATGTAAATTTGCAGTCTAAATCCAAGTTTGTTTTTCCCGAGTTGAAGAATGATCGATTTATCCGTGCATTGTTGCGCCAACCTGTGGATACGACACCTGTTTGGATGATGCGGCAGGCGGGGCGTTATTTGCCAGAGTACAAAGCGACGCGTAGCCAAGCAGGTGATTTTTTATCATTGTGCAAAAATACTGACTTGGCATGTGAAGTGACATTGCAGCCGTTACGTCGTTTTGCTTTGGATGCAGCGATTCTGTTCAGTGATATTTTGACTGTGCCAGATGCAATGGGTTTGGGTTTGTACTTTGAAGAAGGCGAAGGTCCAAAGTTCAAGAAAACGGTGCGTACCGAAGCCGATATTGCCGCATTACCAACAATTGACCCGAATGATTCATTGGATTACGTCATGCGTGCTGTCACTGCAATTCGTTCCGCATTGGGCGGCAGCGTGCCACTTATTGGTTTCTCTGGCAGTCCGTGGACGCTGGCGACTTATATGGTGGAAGGTGGCAGTTCACGTGAATTCCGCCATACGAAGGAAATGCTTTATCGTTCCCCAGAGTTGCTTCATGCATTGCTCGATAAACTTGCTGTCGCTGTGACTGATTATTTGAATGCGCAGATTTTGGCAGGTGCGCAGGTTGTGCAGATTTTTGACAGTTGGGGCGGGGCGCTGGCGCATCGTGAGTATGTTGAATTTTCGCTCGTGTATATGACCAAAATTATTTCTGGTTTGATTCGTGAGCATGAAGGTCGCCGTGTGCCTGTGATTGTTTTTACCAAAGGTGGTGGTCAATGGATTTCGCAAATGGCCGGCAGTGGTGCTGACGCATTAGGACTGGACTGGACGACATCACTTGCGGATGCTCGCCGCCTTGCCGCTGGGCAGGTCGCCTTACAAGGAAATCTTGATCCAAGTACCCTGTACGGTTCCCCTGAGCAAATTCGTCAATCTG
The DNA here is from genome assembly GCA_030150595.1 of Aquirhabdus sp. Classification (GTDB taxonomy): domain Bacteria; phylum Pseudomonadota; class Gammaproteobacteria; order Pseudomonadales; family Moraxellaceae; genus Aquirhabdus. Next base: position 3,613 of record JASLFQ010000255.1, on the reverse strand, counting down.
TCTCCGAGATGCTTGCGGATGCCTACAAGGGAGATCCAAGTAAAACGGGTTATATCGCCAATCTGGGTCATGGCATTACGCAATGGGTTGATCCAACGCATGCAGGTGTTTTTGTCGATGCTGTACATGAACTCAGCCAGCCGTATTTTAAATAACTGTTTTAGACCAGAATCAGAAAACGACGATCTTATTCAGTTTATTTTGACGTTTTGATAAGCTGAATAAGATATTCATATATTCCAATAAAATAATTTTTTTAATCTAAAAATATTCACATCAATGCTATTTATATGATTTGCATGAGTGGCTTGTACAATTGTTAAACAATTGTTTATATTTAGAAAAATTGTACAAATTTTAACTGTTTTTCATAATTCTGTCACATCATATGATTACCCTTTAAGTCCTATGCAGTTTTTTCGATTTCCCCCACATCTACCTCCATAATAATTCGAATTTTTATGAATAATGGCATTTATTCATGATGGTTCGTACTCATCTCTGTTTTTTGCTATTTAAGCAGATTTGAGTGAGGTATGTGACTGCGGATTCGAGAAGCAAGCATGGCTTTCACAAACGCAGACAAATGTTGTAGCCCATGAGTGGCACTGCGTGTGAGTAACCTACTTTGGCAAAATTGAATGTGAGCATCATGAAAGAGAATTCAATTACAGATATTTATTCGCTAGCACTGCATATTCCTGCATTTGCACCGACGGATACGGTGAATGAAATCGCAGCACAATTGATGCTGCCAGAGTATCAAGCCATTTTGTCGGTACCCATCGTACAGGATGGTATCCCTATCGGCGTAATGACGCGCTCCCAGCTTCATAATATTTTTATGAAAAACTTTGGTCGCGAGCTATTCGGGCGGAAGCCTGTGGCAAATTTTATGGCGAGAAGTTTTTTAGCGGTGGATGTCCGTACATCTGTCGCAGAAGCCGCCAATTATATTTCAGCCAAGATTCAATCGCCACTCTCAGAAGACTTTGTCATTACTGAAGAAGGACAATATTTAGGCTTAGGTTCGGTACTTGCTCTGCTGGGTGCTATGGAACAGCAAGTGATTAAAAATGCCAATGAATTGTCGCATGCATACCGCGAGTTGAAGGCATCTCAAGCACAGCTAGTGCAATCAGAAAAAATGGCGTCGTTGGGTCAAATGGTTGCTGGCGTTGCGCATGAAATCAATACGCCGCTGGGTTATGTCAAAAATAACGTCGAGATTGTCCAAGAATTTATCGTTCAGTTACAGCAGATGCATACGTCGCACCGTGAGTTGGTTGATGTGATTTTATCGCCTGATAGTAATGATGTTGCGATTGCTGAGAAGCTCGCTGAGTTGGATGATTTACAAAACGAGATTCAGCCAGACTTATTGTTTGAAGATATGTCGGCGATTTTTAATGATACAGGCTATGGTTTAGAACAAATTAATGAACTGGTGATGGGCTTGAAAAACTTTAGCCGTCTTGACCAAGCCATGACGGATAGTGTGTCGATCAATGAGTGTATTAATTCATCATTATTGATTGCCAAGAGCACATTGAAGAATCGCATCGAAGTCATTAAACAATTGGGTGATATTCCAAAAATCGCTTGCGCGCCTTCTCAAATTAACCAAGTGTTGTTGAACTTATTTACCAACGCATCACAAGCGATTGAAGGTGAAGGCAAGATTCTCGTGAAGACTTGGGCTGATGATCGTAACGTTCACATCTCTGTGCAAGATACTGGCAAAGGGATGCCTCCTGAAGTGGTTGCTAAGATTTTTGATCCTTTCTTTACCACCAAACCAGTCGGTGAGGGTACGGGTTTAGGCTTGTCGATTTCATTCCAGATTATCGAGCAGCATGGTGGTCGTATTCGTGTCGCATCTGAAGTAGGTCGCGGCACACGATTTGGAATTTCTTTGCCAAGAGAGCGCCAAGCCGTGAACACGACACAAGCGGTTTTGGAAGATGCATAACATTCAGCCCGCATTAAAAGCGGTGTTTTGATAGGAGATGGATTGTGAGTGATAAACCGAAAATTTTATTAGTAGATGATGAAGAGCGGATTTTACGTTCACTCAGTATGTTGCTGCGTACGCAATATCAGATTTTTGCAACCAGCGATGGCAATGAGGCGCTAAAGATTTTGCGCCAAGAAAAGATTCACGTCATTATCTCTGATCAACGTATGCCGATCATGACTGGCACAGAATTGCTGCGCCAAGCACGTGATGTTGCGCCCGATACAATTCGAATTTTGTTGACTGGATATTCTGATGCGGATGCGGCACTGGATGCATTGAATGACGGTGAGATATTCCGTTATATCAATAAACCTTGGGGCCCAAAAGAACTGCGCGATACGATTGCTCAAGCGGCAAATATCGCAGGAAAATTGGAAACGTTAGTGCCAGAATCTTTACTTCAGGCGACGCCTCTTCTACAAGACGAACCAGAGATTGTCGTCAACCAGCGTTTAGCGTGCTTAGTGCTTGATCGTGATGAAAATACGTATCTCGTCGTTAAAGAGATTTTGGGTCCTTCGCATGATGTACTGTGGAGCCAAGATGTTCATTCTGCGCTGAATATTTTAACCAGTCGATCAGTTGCAATTATGGTCACTGAACTGAGTTTAGGCGATGTTGATCTTAGTGCAATGATTAAGACACTCAAACAAGAGCATCCAGAGTTATTGACGATTATTTTAACCAATTTCAAAGACACAGCGCGGTTGGTTGAGCTGATTAACCAAGCACAAGTTTTCCGTTATCTACCAAAGCCTGTTCGTAAAGGATTGTTGGGTAAAAGTATTGAGTCCGTCATTGCGCGTCACTACACATTAAAAGCCCAGCCAGAACGTTTACAAGCGCAGGTGGTTGAAGCGCCAGTTGATCCTGTGCAGAAAGCTGAATCTAATAAAGTGGCGGATTTCTTGGCGCAATTGCGTGCTCGCATTAACCGCAATCTCACGGCAAGCTTGTAATCGTTCGATAGTGGTTGATGGTGAAAAGAAGCGTACTGTTCCGCTAAACAGCTACGCTTCTAATCGTTAATTACGATAAACTAGCGCGAATTTATTTTTAGTAATTTTCTAATATTTTGGCGAGTGTATTCGTATGTCTGTTGTTAGTCATCAAGATCAATTAAAAAAAGCGGTTGCTCAAGCGGCATTGGCGCATATTCCGAAAGGTGGTGTGATCGGTGTTGGTACGGGAAGCACAGTCAATTTCTTGATTGATTTATTGCCACAGCTGAAACTTGCGGGTGCGGTTGCCAGCTCCAAAGCGACGGAAGAGCGCTTGAAAGCGGTCGGTATTGAAGTGGTTGAATTGAATCAAGTCGGCAGTCTGGATGTTTATGTCGATGGTGCAGATGAAATTGATCGCCATTTGCATATGATTAAAGGCGGCGGCGGTGCGTTAACCCGTGAAAAAATCGTCGCATCGGTTGCCAAGAAGTTTATCTGTATTGCCGATGAGTCAAAATGGGTCGAGCAACTCGGGCGAGCGTTTCCATTACCAATCGAAGTCATTCCAATGGCGCGTTCAGCAATTGGACGCAAACTCGTCTCACTGGGTGGCTCTCCTGCATATCGTCAAGGTTTTGTCACTGATAAT
>JASLFQ010000028.1 GCA_030150595.1 Aquirhabdus sp. | reverse complement strand
TGTCAGTTATGCCATTGGTTCTGCATGCGCTACATCAGCACATTGCATTGGTAACGCGATGGAACTGATTCAACTAGGCAAACAAGATATGGTGTTGGCTGGTGGCGGTGAAGAAGAGCATTGGACACAATCTATTCTGTTTGATGCGATGGGTGCAATGAGTACCAAATACAACGATGCACCGACAACAGCATCACGTCCTTACTCCACTGATCGTGATGGTTTTACCATCGCTGGTGGTGGCGGTATTGTTGTGGTCGAAGCGCTTGATCATGCAATCGCACGTGGCGCTCGTATCATTGCTGAAGTTGTCGGTTACGGTGCAACGTCTGACGGTCTAGATATGGTTGCCCCAAGTGGTGAAGGTGCAGTGCGTTGTATGAAAATGGCACTCGACATGGCCGCGCAACACGATGTGACAGAGATCGATTATCTCAACACACACGGCACATCAACGCCTGTTGGTGATACAGCAGAATTAAATGCAATCCGCGAAGTCTTTGGTGATAAGTCACCTGCCATTAGCTCAACGAAATCGATGAGCGGACACAGTCTTGGTGCTGCAGGCGTACAAGAAGCAATTTATTGCTTGCTCATGATGGAAAATGACTTTATCGCGCCTTCGATCAACATCACTGAACTTGATCCAAATGCAGCTGGATTAGACATTGTCCAAACCGCACGCCCAGCCAAACTCAATGCCATTCTCTCGAATAGCTTCGGTTTCGGTGGCACCAACGCCAGTTTGATTTTCAAACGCTTTGAGGAATAAGCACACGTGCTGATTCTTTGGATTAAAGCATTTCACATCGTCGCGGTCGTTTGTTGGTTCGCGGCGATGTTCTATCTCCCTCGCCTATTCGTTTACCATGTTCAAAGCACCGATGCAGTCAGCATTGAGCGTTTTGAAATTATGGAACGCAAGCTCTATCGTGGCATTATGACACCTGCCATGATCGCAACGTGGGTATTAGGCTTGTGGATGATTTGGTTGGGACGTGACTATTATCTTGCTCAGCATTGGCTACATGCAAAATTAGGATTGGTTCTTCTTTTGACGGGATATCACTTCGTTTGTGGCTACTTTAGAAAAGCTTTAATGATTCATCCACATTTAAAATCACATGTGTATTTTCGATGGTTTAATGAGATTCCGATCTTTGCATTAATTGCGATTGTGATCTTAGTGGTCGTAAAGCCAAATATCTAAAAGTAATAAATAACTCAATTTTTTGCAGTCTCTTTCTTAGACGTTATTTTCTTAATGAGTAAATCCGTGAGTTGAATTGGACTCCTACTGATTACGCCAGCCAGAGCATTGAAAGAACCTGATAATACGACTGCAACAGCACAAACAAAAAGTAATCGAGTATTTTTCACTATAAAAAACCTATTCCTTTAGTCTATCAATGCCATTTTGTTAGAAATGACTTCCTATTCTCGCCTGCTCATTCTTACAGAATCATGACACATGTGGCATCAGACTAAAAGTTCATCGGTCGGACTCAATAACAGATCATCGCCGTAACAAATCACTTCCTGAGTTTAATGAGAGTGACTTGCCGCAATTTAACGCGACAAAAACCGCGTCATATCCTCAATGCCCTTCAGTGTCATTGGATACATCTTATCTTCAAACGTCTGCTTAATGGCAGTAATCGTCTGTGTGTAGTGCCAATACCCTGCTTCTTCTGGATTAAGCCACGCAGTCTTACTGAAATGCTGGCGCATTCGGTTTAACCAAACCACGCCCGCTTCATGATTGGAATATTCAACAGAACCACCAACGCTCATCAACTCATATGGCGCCATGCTCGCATCACCAACAAAAATCACGCGATAATCTTTGCCATAGGTTCGTAAAAGCTCCCATGTATCCATGCGGCTGGTAGAACGACGAAGATTATCTTTCCACACATAATCATAAAGGCAATTATGGAAATAAAAGAACTCGAGGGTTTTAAACTCTGATTTTGCCGCGCTGAACAATTTTTCACACTGCTCAATATGAGCGTCCATTGAACCGCCAATATCAAACAACATCAGCACTTTCACACGATTGCGGCGCTCAGGAATCATTTGAATATCGAGCATGCCATGACGTGCTGTTGAATCAATGGTTCCACCAATATCCAATTCTTCTGCAGCACCTTGTCGTGCAAATCGACGCAAACGGCGCAAGGCAATTTGCATCTGTCGCGTACCTAAAATTTGCTGATCATCGAGATTTTGATATTGACGCTGTTCCCAGACTTTGACTGCTGAATTCTTACGACTCGGCCCACCAATGCGTACGCCTTCAGGATGATCACCAAAAGCCCCAAATGGCGATGTACCACCAGTGCCAATCATCTTATTGCCGCCTTGATGTTTTTTCTGCTGCTCGCGTAAACGCTCTTCCAGCATTTTCATCAGCTCTTCGAGAGACCCTGCTTTTTGCAGCGCTTCGCGTTGCTCTGGTGTCAGATTTTTTTCGAGGAGCTCTAAGTCTAGCCACTCAGGCGGAATGTCTTTTAAATTACCAAGCACACCTTCGATATCGAACGAATCAATACCATCAAAATACGCTTTCATTGCCCGATCGAATTTATCGAAATGTCGTTCGTCTTTCACCATGCATAAGCGAATTAAACGATACAGCGCCTCACGATCCGCGAAGACTAAGCCTGCTTGCAACGCTGAATTTAAGTCGAGCAACTCTCTGGTGCTGACTGGCACACCATATTTTTTGAGCGTATAAAATAAATTAACAAACATGGCGCTTAATCTCTCGAACTCCCTTGATGACAGGGAAAAACCTTAGCAACGAACTAAAATCTAGGGCCCTACTCTCCAAACAAAAGAATAGAGATACATAGATTTATCGTCTTGTCATAAATGCCAATCGTTCAAGTAAATGTACGTCTTGCTCATTCTTAATGAGAGCACCGTGCAATGGTGGAATTGCTGTTTTTGGGTCACGATTACGCAGCACTTCCTCAGGCATATCATCAGCCATCAGTAGCGTGAGCCAATCGATCAACTCGCTGGTTGAAGGTGGCTTTTTAAGACCAGAAACTTGACGCAATTTAAAGAAAATCTGTAAAGCTTCGCTAACCAAGGATTCTTTAATATTAGAAAAATGCACATCAATGATTTGACGCATTGTTTTTTCATCTGGAAAATCAATGTAATGAAAAAAACAACGACGCAAGAACGCATCAGGCAATTCTTTTTCGTTATTCGAGGTAATAATCACAACTGGGCGGCTCACTGCACTAATGGTTTCGCCAGTTTCATACACATAAAACGACATGCGATCCAATTCGTGTAGCAAATCGTTTGGAAACTCGATGTCGGCTTTATCAATCTCATCAATCAATAAAACAACGCGTTCAGGTGATGAAAATGCGTCCCATAACTTACCTGGTTTGATGTAATTAGCAATGTCATAGACTTTGTCTTCGCCAAGTTGACTATCGCGCAAACGTGAAACAGCATCATACTCATACAAACCTTGCTGGGCTTTGGTCGTTGATTTGATGTTCCAAGTAATGAGTTTCATGCCCAGACTGGTCGCAACTTGCTCTGCAAGCAAAGTTTTACCTGTACCTGGCTCACCTTTAATCAGTAAAGGCTTTTGCAATACACGTGCTGCATTGACCGCCTGCTTGAGCGCTTCAGTCGCGATGTAATCTGATGTACTTTGAAAAACACGTTCATCAGAAGACTGTTTTTGATTAACCTGAGTCATAAAATATTTCCGTTTTGAATCCAATACATCAATCAATATGTTTTAAAAGCTTAAACGCGTTGCTGGCGTAAACGCTGCACTAAGAAACCAACCAAAAAACCTAAACCTAATACCAATAGAATCGGCAATAAACTCGACAAAATAAGTTCTTTATTCTTACTAATCAATCCAAATAATAAGCCAATCACAGCAGGTGCAATCTGACCATTGGCCCCTTCTGTCACCGTTGGAGAAAATAACAACGCAAACACAATCAACCATCCCATTCCACCAAATGGATGAGGCAATGGTCGCATGACCTGACGCCAAAGCCATAATGCGATGACGCTACCGACCAAATAAACTGTCACTGCTAACCAATATTCTGCGCCGCTATCCATAATCTCTCTGCTCACTTATTAATTTTTTCGGAAATATAGACTACGCGCCGCGAAGACCTTCGGGGGCAACAGCATTAGGAGAAATTAAACCTTCTGGCGGCAATTGCAAATAATAACCCTGACTCACCAGTGCCTCCATGACATCCAGTACAGGTACACGTGCTAATTTACGTTCAGCGCTGAGCTCCAAACGCATCACAAATGTTGGTCGCCCAAAAGCGCGTTTAAGTGGATCGGATACTTTGATTAAGGGGTCGTATTCAGCATCTGCCTGCGATTCTATTTCATTTTCTGAAATATGAGCTGGAACATATAAGTACATTCCTTCGCGGGTACTTGCTCTATAAATATCACAAAACATGGTGCATTTTCTTTGACTAATAATAAGCACCAAGCATACACGAACAGCAACAAAGTGCGTTGACTGTTCAGTTTAGATTTTAGGCTGTTAGTGTCATAACAAAAAGATTAATGCTCGATCGGCGCCATTTCAACAGCTATCACATCTTTGTGCTGCTCTAACAGTCCTAAAACCGGACGTGTAAGCACCTCATAACGCCATCCCAAAAGATAAGATGGTAAATCTGCCTCATCTCCATCCTTGGCAATATGATTAAACAATGCGGATAGCCATTTTTTGCGAAGAAGCACATCAACGGGTACTTGAGTTTCAACACTGACCTGTGCAGTAAATGCAGAAATCTGATCAATTAAATCGGTGTTCCGCTGACGATAAGTTCGATGAATACGCATCGGCCATTGTGACTCATCAGGTAAATATCGAATGAGATCTAAAATCGTCTTACCATGCTCACGCATGATTGCAGGCTTGAGATCTTTAATTTTATTGAATTGGAACTGGCTCGTCGGTTGTTGATCAACCAAATCCAGCAACGTGCTATTTTTAAGAATAAAACTACGTGGCTGATTAGTCGCCAGTGCAATTTGCTCACGCCACACGCACAACTGTTGCAACTGCGCCAATTGCTTCCGTGAATGCCTAAATGTCCCGACATCCAGATAGATTTGTGACATCACCGTTTCCGTTGCCACATCACGCGCATAATTCATGCAATCTTCGAGCGCAGCCTCAAGCAAGCCTCGATCATTTAAATCTGCTTGAATTTGCTCTGCAAGTGCTGACAAATGAATCACATCATTGGCAGCATATTGGAGTTGTTCTGGGCGGAGTGGACGCGCCAACCAATCTGATCGAGTTTCACCTTTATCGACATGAATGCCCAGTATCACTTGCAACGCTTGCTGATAACCTAACTGTAATCCAAAGCCAAGAAAAGATAAGCCAACTTGCGTGTCAAAAATATTATCCAGCGGTTTCTGTTTAGAATAATAATGAATGAGATCGAGATCTTCGCCGCAAGCATGAAAAATATTTTGCCGCGCGTTAAAAACCAATAACCACAAATCACTCAAATCTAGCGTCTGTCCATCGAGTACATAAACGCGTTCATTGACATTGATTTGCAACAAGCCTAAATATGGCCACAATGTATTTGTTTTAATAAATTCAGTATCTAGCGCATAACTATCTGTCTGCGCCATTTGTGCATACAACTCACTGAGTTGATGCTGCTCCGTCAAATACTCAAACATAAACCCTTTCATCCATGATAGCGGCAATCAACCGCGTGCTTAGATTTTC
>JASLFQ010000148.1 GCA_030150595.1 Aquirhabdus sp. | reverse complement strand
ATCGAAGCCAAATTCCGCTTCACCGATGATATTGCCAAAGACGAACAAGTCGCCAAAGCCAAGTCTGAATTCCGCCAGATGAAAATGAGCCTCTGCGCCATGATGACCAACCTGTCATCTGCAAACCAAGCTGCTCTGTTCAATCAACATACCTTCTATCGGGTCAAGTTTTACGATAAGAACGATGTGTTTGTGGCGAACAAGGATTTGGAGTTGGTGAGTTGTGTGGGGTGATTAGATGTTGTACAGGGGCTATCAGTATCGTAGGCTGGGGTTAACCCCAGCACCGACATCAAATTCACAAAAGCGCTGGGGCAAGCCAACAGCCTACAAAAGCAAAACTTTAAAAACCTCAACAAAAAAGCCCAACATTCACAGAATATTGGGCTTTTGAATTACTTTATTTACTTCAAACCATCTTATTTGGTTTCAGCAAACAATTCACGACCGATCAACATACGACGGATTTCCGAAGTACCTGCACCGATCTCAAACAGTTTGGCATCACGCCACAAACGACCTGCTGGATATTCATTGATATAGCCGTTACCACCCAAAATTTGAATCGCTTGGCCAGCCATCCATGTCGCTTTTTCCGCTGCGTACAGAATCGCACCAGCCGCGTCTTTACGTACTGGATCACCACGATCAGCCGCTTTCGCAACTGCATACAGGTAAGCCACACAAGCATTGTAGCCAACGTACATATCAGCCAATTTGCCTTGCATCAATTGGAATTCACCAATCGCTTGACCAAACTGTTTGCGCTCATGGATGTAAGGAACAACCAAATCAAGCACCGCAGCCATGATACCGAGTGGACCTGCACCAATCACGATACGCTCGTAATCCAGACCAGACATCAAGACTTTTACGCCGCCGTTCACTTTACCCAATACGTTTTCAACGGGTACACGGCAGTTTTCAAAAACTAACTCACAGGTATTTGAACCACGTAAGCCGAGTTTATCGAGCTTCTGTGCAGTGCTAAAACCTGGGAAGTCTTTTTCGATAATGAAGGCAGTGATGCCTTTTGAGTGTGCTTCGATGTCAGTCTTTGCATAAACAACCAATGTATCTGCATCAGGGCCGTTGGTGATCCACATTTTGTTGCCGTTTAGGACATAGTGATCGCCATCCAAATCGGCACGTAATTTCATGCTGACCACATCAGAACCTGCACCCGGCTCAGACATTGCCAACGCACCGATGTGTTCGCCGCTCACCAATTTAGGCAGATACTTTTGCTTTTGCGCTTCGGTACCATTCAAATGCAATTGGTTAACGCACAAGTTTGAATGCGCGCCATAAGACAAGCCAACTGCTGCTGATGCACGAGAAATCTCTTCAGATGCGATCACATGTGCCAAGTAGCCCATGTTTACGCCACCGTATTCTTCCGCAACGGTCATACCAAGGATGCCGAGGTCACCCATCTTGCGCCACAGCTCTAACGGGAAATGATTTGCCTTATCGAAATCTTGCGCGAATGGAGCAATTTCTTTTTGCGCGAATTGACGTACGCTATCACGTAGTGCAATCAGATCAGGGCTTAGTTCGTGGTTAAAACTAGAAATATACATAATGGCTTAACATCCTTAAAAAACATTCTTTAGAAAAAGCAGCAACGACTTAAACACTCAATATCAAAACCAACTTTTAAAACTAATGCACATGCTTGCATGTCATCATTTGTTTATCGTTCAACGTCAATACAAGGTATGATGACAGCATTCGATAACGCTATAAACGCTGCACTACTGACTCATTAAGTCGCGGTGCTTAGGTTCAATTATGACAACAGATCCAACGTCTCCATCAGCAGCTAATAAAAGCGCCGATCCCTTACACGGTCTGACACTTGCGGTCTTACTTGAACGCCTTGTCGCCGTCTATGGCTGGGAAGAATTGGCTCGTTTGGTCAAAATTCGCTGCTTTAGTCATGACCCGAGTATCAAGTCCAGCTTAACCTTCTTGCGCCGCACACCGTGGGCAAGACAGGAAGTTGAAGACTTATACGTCAAATGGGGTCATTTCGCTTGGCAACAATCCCAGACATCACATTAATCACTTTTGCCTTTCACAATTATCTTCAAAGCTTGGAACACACTATGAAAATCATCGCCCGTAACTTAGCCCGCGAAACCACCGAAGAAGAACTGCGTGCTCTCTTTGCCGAGTTCGGCGTAGTGGAATCCTGCACGCTCGTCTTGGACAAAGCAACAGGTAAATCTAAAGGTTTTGGCTTCATCGAAATGCCGCTGTATGAAGCGCGTACCGCAATCAAACGCCTGAATACCAAACGTATCGGCGGCAGTGTTATTCGCGTGAAAGAAGCCGAAGAAACACCGAAATAATCTTTTAATCTAATCTGAAGTTCACTGAGCTTGTCGAAGTGGACATCGTGCAGGTTTTCCTTTCAGATCCCGCACATTTCGACAAGCTCAATGAGCTAGTCACAAAACAAAGGCGAAGGTAATTGATTACCTCCGCCTTTTTTATTAGTCAGCAGTCACTTGCATGAGCACTTGACGTTTTTTAACCTGTACACCAACGTGTGCAGAAACGACACCAACAACACCATCACAGTTCGACTTGATTTGCTGTTGAATTTTCATCGCTTCCAAGATCAACAGTGGTTGGTCTTTCACCACTTTGTCGCCCTCGGCGACGAGGATGTTGACCACAGCACCATTCATCGGTGCACGGATCTGACCATCACCCGCTTCGTCTGCAGATGCAGGAGGCGCATGAGTCACATCAACCAGCGTCAAGTTGCCATTAGCCATATCGAGGTAAATGGTATCGCGACGTTGAACATAAGCCACTGACTTACGAACACCTTGCCACACATAAACCAACTCGTTTACATCGCGTTTAAGAACAACGAGGCTTTCTTTCTCTTCGCCATAAACCAACGTAAATGTTTGGTCATCTTGATCAACAGAAAGATTATGAACCACTTCACCCACTTGTACTTTCAGTGGAATTGGCAATTCAACGCCTGTATGCCAGCCTTCTTGCTTCGGTTGATACACGAGCAAGCTCGCAGCAACTGCCAACGCTTCGTGAGTAGCAAACGCAGGTTTCAAGCTTGGGTCATTCGCGAAATGTGTTGGGATAAATGCAGTATTGGTATCGCCTGATACGAGTACTGGATTTTTCAACAAGTTCACCAAAAATTGCTTGTTGCTGTTCACACCGAGCAATACTGAATCTTCAAGCGCACGTGCCAACAAACGAACCGCATCGGTACGTGTTTTGCCGTAAGCAATCACTTTCGCGATCATAGAGTCGTAATGCGGGCTGACTTCGCCAAGGCTAGTCATTCCGTGGTCAACACGAACACCTGGGAGGTTAGCTGGTTTCCAAAGCAGGATTTCGCCAGTTTGTGGCAAGAAATCTGTACCTGGATCTTCCGCGTACAAACGCACTTCAACTGCGTGACCTGTGAGGGTCAATTCGTCTTGATGCATTGGCAATCTTTCGCCATTTGCAACACGAAGTTGCCATTCAACCAAGTCAGTACCAGTAATCAATTCAGTTACTGGATGTTCAACTTGCAGACGGGTATTCATTTCCAAGAAATAGAATTCGCCTGAACTGTCGAGCAAGAATTCAACGGTACCCGCACCGACATAACCACATGATTTTGCTGCTGCAACTGCCGCATCACCCATACGCTTACGCAGTTCTGGAGTCATGACTGGACATGGTGCTTCTTCAACGACTTTTTGGTTACGACGTTGAATCGAACAGTCGCGTTCGAACAGGTAAACGTGGTTGCCCAACGTATCACCGAATACTTGAATTTCAACGTGACGTGGTGCAATGACCGCACGCTCAAGAATCATTTCGCTTGAACCGAACGCATTCAATGCTTCTGATTGTGCAGTTTCAAGTGAAGATTTCAATTCACTTTCTTGATGCACAAGACGCATACCACGGCCACCACCACCCGCAGACGCTTTAACCATCAACGGGAAGCCAATTTTCTTGCCTTCAGCGATGAGATTTTCGAGGTCTTGATTACCACCTTGGTAACCTGGGATACAGGGTACGTTTGCTTCTAACATTGCAATCTTAGACAGACGTTTGCTACCCATCAGCTCAATCGCTTCAGGTGTTGGTCCGATAAAAGTAATGCCTGCTTTTACACATGCTTTTGCAAATTCAGCATTTTCTGACAAGAAGCCATAACCTGGGTGAATCGCGTCCGCGCCAGTTTTACGAGCTGCTTCTAAAATGTTTTCTGAACGCAAATAAGAGTCAGAAACTTTCGCAGGTCCGATACAAACCGCTTCGTCTGCGTATTGCACATGCAATGCGCCAGCATCCGCTTCTGAATACACTGCAACGGTACGATAACCCAATGCTTTGGCCGTACGCATCACACGGACTGCAATCTCACCACGGTTCGCAACTAGTACTTTTGAGAATGCCATACGGCCTCCATGAAGCTATAATTTAAAAAACATGAATTTAAAATTTCGTAGGGGAAAACCTATGTGTTTTCCCGCTTTTTAGGGCAGACACATAGGTCTGCCCCTACCTAACAGAACTCTTTTACACTGCCCAATTCGGCAAACGCTTCTCAACAAAAGCCAGCGTTCCTTCTAAGCCTTCCGTCGTCGCAGCAGTCGCAAATTTTTGCGCTGCGTCATCGAGCAAGCCTTCAATCGGTTCAAGCGCAGCTGCACGGAATAAAAGTTCTTTAGTCACACGCGTTGCATTCGGAGCAGTGCGTTTGATCTGTTTCAGTACTTTATCCAAACCAGCATTGAGCTCATCAACCGTAGCAAATGACTCATGGGCAAGGCCAACACGTACCGCTTCCTGACCTTCAAAGCGACTTCCCAATAGTGCTAAACGACGTGCTTGGGTCAAACCGACACGTTGCACAACATACGGCGCGATCTGCGCTGGTGGCAAGCCCAGACCTGTTTCAGGCAGACCAAATTTGGTGTTATCTAATGTGAGCGCCACATCAGAGATACATGCCAAACCAAAACCACCGCCCAATACTGCACCTTCCAACACCACAACCACGACTTGCGGTGCTTGATCGACTTTAATCAACATGCCGCCTAGACCACGATTGAATTTGGCATAAATGCTGCTGTTGCCATCAGCCGCAGCTTGAACACGCATCTTCGTCATGTCTTTGAGATCCGCACCTGCACAGAAACTACCGCCCGCGCCACGAATCACAACGCCGCGCACACTGGCATCGTCTTTAATACTATCGAACACGGCGATCAAGTCACCAACCAGCTCGCCGCTCATGGCGTTACGCGTTTCTGGACGGTTCAGCAAAATATGTAAAATTGGACCTTGTTGATCAAGGATTAACGTTTGGGTTTCAGGTAATGCCATCGTCATTTCACTCATTGATTAGTAATGATTAGAAGAATTTGCCAGTGATTTTCTAAAGATCACTTCTTTTTCATTGGCAAAGTGTTCATCAGCTTGCAAATGATGCCAAGCATGACTTCATCCGCACCACCACCAATCGATGCCAAACGACCATCACGGTACAATTGACCTGCTGGATTTTCCCACATGAAACCCATACCGCCCCAATACTGCAAGCAAGCATCAGATACTTCACGGGTCAAACGACCTGCTTTTAATTTTGCCATTGAAGCCAATTCAGTGACATCTTGACCAGCAACATGCAGTTCACATGCGCGGTAAGTCAGTGCACGTAACGCTTCCACTTCAGTTTTCAGCTCTGCCATACGGAAATGAACGACTTGGTTATCCAAAATCGATTTACCAAACGCATTACGTTGACGACAATAGTTAATCGTTTCTTCGATCACACGATCCATACCACCGACCGCATTCACCGCACCCCACAGACGCTCTTCTTGGAACTGCATCATCTGCATCATGAAACCAGCGCCTTCTTGACCGATCAAATTGCTTTGTGGAACTCGAACGTTATCAAAGAAAATTTGGCAAGTTTGTGTGCTACGCATACCGAGCTTTTTCAACGGTTCAGCAAAAGTGATGCCCGGAGTTTTGTTCGGTACGATGATCAATGATTTGTTGGTGTGCGGATTGCCATCAGAGGTATTCGCAAGCAGACACAAGAAGTCACCTTGGATCGCGTTGGTGATCCACATTTTGGTGCCGTTGATGACATAGTCATCGCCATCTTTAACCGCAGTGGTTTTGATCGCAGCAACGTCAGAACCTGCATGTGGTTCAGACACAGCGATTGATGCGACGTATTCACCAGCAATGGCTTTATTCAAATATTTTTCGCGGAGTTCTTTCGTCGCGAAGCGCGCAATAGCCGGGGTGGACATATCGGTTTGCACACCAATTGCCAACGCAACGCCACCAGAATGGCAACGGCCAATTTCTTCAGTCACAACCAAATTGTATGAGTAGTCGAGGCCTAAACCGCCATTCTCTTCTGGCTTACAAATGCCGAGCAAACCAAGCTCACCCATTTTTCCAAAAATTTCATGTAGTGGGAAAAAGCCTTGCTCTTCCCATTTTTCACAATTTGGGTTGAGTTCTTTTTCTACAAACTGTCTTGCAACGCGGCGTAGCGCATCATGTTCTTCAGTAAATTGCATGGCTAATTCCTATGATCAAACTTGCTATCAAACCAATTAATAAAATTAATGCTTGCCTCCTCCATTGAGGAGACAACATTCCAGCAATCTAAATTAGAAGCGTGATACACCAAAACGAATTGGGTTCAGTTCGCGTTCATTCGCTTCATGAATCGTTTGCAGAACAAAGATCAAGACTTTACGAGTGTCGCGTGGATCAATGATGCCGTCGTCATGACCGTGCGCGGTGTTATAGAGCGCGGTAGTCTGGTCATTGAGGCGTGCAGCGGTACCTTGCTCCAGCGCATCCATTTTTTTCTCGTCGACTTCATGACCCATGCTGCGAGTTTTTTCTTCAGCAACGATACGCAAAACCTTACCTGCCTGCGCACCACCCATCACCGCTACGCGGGCATTCGGCCAAGCAAAGAGGAAGTTCGGTGACAATGCACGACCACACATCGCATAGTTACCTGCGCCATATGAACCGCCGACCACGATCGAGATTTTTGGTACAGTCGCATTGGCAACCGCTTGGATCAATTTAGAGCCGTGCTTGATGATACCGTTCTGTTCTGGGTCAGTACCAACCAAGAAACCAGTCGTGTTATGCAAGAAAATCAACGGGCGACCAGTTTGTTCACACAGATGAATAAACTGCGCCGTCTTGACCGCACCTTGTGGGGTGATTGGGCCGTTATTGGTAATCAAGCCAACCTGCATGCCGCCAAGCTTTGCCCAGCCACACACGGTGAATGAATCATATTCAGCTTTGAATTCGAGAAAATCAGAATCATCAACGATATGCGCGATGACTTCTTTCATATCTAAAGGTTGTTTGATGTCTTCAGGAATCAAGCCCATCAGATTTTCAATTGGATACCGCGGCTCAAGGAAACCTTCTGGTGAACTTGCAGTTTGTTCGCGCCAGTTCAGCTTTTCCACGATGTCACGTGCGATACGAATACCGTCAGCATCGTTTTCTGCCAAGAATTCTGCAGTACCAGCCACTTGCGCATGCATCTCCGCGCCACCCAAATCTTCGCTTGTCGCCACTTCACCAGTAGCTGCGAGCAGCAAAGGTGGGCCTGCAAGGAACATTGCAGTTTGTTTACGAACCACGATGATGTAGTCAGACAGACCTGGTTGGTATGCACCACCCGCGGTCGCATTACCATGTACCACACAAATTTGTGGTAGACCCATCGCAGAGAAACGCGCTTGATTAGCAAAGGTACGTCCAGCATTCACAAACACTTCGCCGCCGTAGTTAAGGTTTGCTCCGCCGCTTTCCGACAATATGACCACTGGCAATTTATTTTCTTTAATAATTTCATGCAAACGCAAAGACTTAATCATACCCGCTGGAGAAATCGTACCGCCTTTGATCGCACTATTACTCGCAGTCACCATGCAGCGCATGCCTTCGACAAAGCCAATCCCCGCAATCATGCCGCCGCCAGCATCCGAGCCGTCAGTGTCGTCATACATACCGTAGCCAACCAAACCACCAAGCTCTAAAAACGGTGTACCCGGATCCAGCAAGAGACGTACACGGTCATGGGGCAAAATTTTACCGAGCTTTTCAAACTTAGGTTTTGCTTGCAATGATTTATCAATGACTTTTTGCTGAATCGCACGCATGGTGCCAAGTTCTCTTTCCATGAACTTGCGATTGGCAGCATATTTTTCACTGTTCGAATCAATTTCGGTTTCAAGAATTGCCATTATGTGTACTCTCTAACTGATTACTGGATTTAGCTACTTTTTAAAGCAGCCAATAACTACTCTTAAGAAACTTTCTATTAAGAGCCTTTCAATACATCGGGAATAAACGCACGATGAAAACCATTGAATGGCTCGTTATTCTTGGCATCGATCAGTGGGTACGAAGGTGTCCCCAATGATGCTGCGCCATCTATACGAATCGTCACACCATTTACAAACGCCGCGGCTGGCGACAACAAGAAACAGGCAACCGATGACACTTCTGATTCAGTGCCCATGCGCTTCAGCGGCACTTTATCGGCAAGCAATGGAATCATTGCGCGGAATGCGCCTTGGTAGGTATCCATGCCCGAAGACATAATCCAACCTGGTGCAACACAATTCACCCGCACACCTGATTTTGCCCATTCAATCGCTGCGGTTTTGGTGAGATTTTCCACCCCTGCCCGCGCTGCGCCTGAATGTCCCATGCCCGGCATACCGCCATGCATGTCTGCGGTCATATTGACAATACTGCCGCCATGCTCGCCCATCCACTGGTTGTACACTTCACGCATCATCAGAAACGTGCCATGCAAGTTATTGCGAATCACTGAATCAAAACCGTTAAAGGAAATCGATTCCAATGGTGCTGGGAACTGTCCGCCTGCATTGTTAAACAAGCCATCAATCCGCCCAAACTCAGCAATCACAGCAGCAATCGTTGCTTTCACTTGATCTTCTTGACGAATATCACAAACTAAGCCACGAACCTTGCCGCCATCCGCTTTAATTTCCGCAACAATCGCATCAAGCTTTTCAGGCTTACGCCCTGTAATCACGACTTGCGCGCCTAATGCTGCAAGTTCATGCGCCGTGCAACGTCCAATTCCTGAACCACCACCTGTAACGATGACAACCTTGCCTGCAAAAGCATCGGAGCGAAATACTGATTGATACGACATGACCATTCCTTCTAAGGTTGCGTTGTGTTTCGCCCTAAATACTTTTCAAAAAAGCAGACTTAGGGCAGTCTAAACGCTGGACTATATCATCACGACCAAATCACCAACACTAGCAAGTACTCACACGTACAATGGATGCTTCTTGCTATTTACTTCAAACGCTTATTTCAATAAGTCAGCAGGAATCTGCACTGGCATATCAAGCAACTGCTGACCCAACGCTTTACCTTGTGGATCAATACGCAAACTTGCCATCCCGCCGCCACCCAAGGCATTGGTCAGGAAGAAGTTCATTGCGTTTAGACCTGGGAGCTCAAAACACAATACTTTGCTATTGGTACCATCCAAGATATGCGCCATATATGCCGCAACAGTTTCGGTGGTCAACGATGCACGAATGAACGGCAGATATTCAGGTTTACGCGCAAGCACACCGAGGTTAGATGCATTGCCTTTGTCACCGCTACGAACATAAGCAACTTTAACCAAAGGAACAGTGATCAATGGACCTGCTTTGCTTAAATCAGCCGCTGGGCCTGCAGCGATTGGTGCCAATGGAACATGCTTCACACCAGCTGGAACATTGATAACAGTACGTACGCCATTCAAATCAGTCTCGACTTTACATTGATCTTTATCGACCAAGAATGAGAACAATTTAACGACTGGCGATACTTTTGGACGTCCGCCCATGATGCCAGCCAAGCCTGGTGCCATACCTGTAGACGCCTGAGCAATTTCAGAAGCCAAGAACGCACACGCTTGTTGAACTGGATGAGTAACGGCAATTTTCAAAACAACTTCGCGAGTATCTGAATGACGACCATGCGGGCCATAAGTACTTTCAGTACCGAGGTATTCAATGTTTTTATCAGTAAAGCCTTGAACGCCTTTTTCTGCCAATACACGCTCACACTTGGTCAGAATTGCATTAGCCACTTTTTCTGCTTTACGTTTTGCATCAATCCCAGCGATCACGAAGCTCACCAACAAACGGTAGCCGTCCATATAAGTCGTGCTGACTTTGTATTGTGATGTAGGAGCACGACCAATCGCGCCACTCACTTTCACACGATTCTCGCCGACTTGCTCCACATGCACATGACTAAAGTCAGCAATCACGTCAGGCAACAAATAAGATTGTGGATCGTTGATTTCGTAAATGATTTGTTCGCCGATAGTCGCAGTGCTGATCAGACCACCTGTGCCTTCAGGCTTGCTAATGATGAACGAACCATCTGCAGACACTTCTGCGATCGGGAAGCCCATATTGTCGTAACCAGGAACAGTATCCCAATCGGTGAAGTTACCGCCATTACACTGCGCACCAC
>JASLFQ010000139.1 GCA_030150595.1 Aquirhabdus sp. | reverse complement strand
GATTGCTCAACTGATTCTTGCATTGCCATATTCCCAATCTAACCCTAAACATTGGCTGGTATTTTGCCAAAGTTTTTCTGCCAAAGCCTGTTTATCGATATTAAACAACAATGAAAGCTCATCTAAAACCGCAGGTAAATTTACAGGCGTATTACGCGTATGCGCCTCGCCTGCCACACGACAACAGAGCGGCGTCATATCAGGACAATCTGTTTCTAGCACCAGATGTTCTGCACCGACCGCTTGAACAACGGTTCGTAATCGTTTTGCGTTTGGATCAGTCACGAGTCCATTAATTCCGAGCTTAAAACCGAACTTAATAAAAGCCTTAGCCTCTTCAACGCCACCACCAAACGCATGGGCAATGCCGCCATTTTTAAAATGATGTTGCTTGAGGATTGCTAAAGAATCGGCGTGTGCGCGGCGAATATGCAGCATGACTGGTAGATTGTGATTTTTGGCGAGTTCTAATTGTTGACTAAAAAAGTCTTTTTGACGCTGATAGACTTCTGGCTGTTTCATTTCAGCAGTGAAGGTATCCAAACCAATTTCACCGACTGCAATACACGAATGCGACTTTAAAAAACTATCCAATTGAATGAGATCATCGGTGTGATGTTGCTGAATATAGAAAGGATGTAGTCCTGGTGCGACTAAGGTAACAGGACTATTTTTTTGCTGATTCAATTGGCTTTGCACGAGATGCAAGCGATCAAAATATTTCGCCAAATATCCAATTAACACCAAAGCCTGTACGCCTTGCTGCGCGGCTTGCACAGCCAACTCAATTCGATCTTGATCAAAAACTTCAATATCGAAATGAGTGTGCGAATCTATCAGGGCTACAAGCATGGGCAAAGCTTCCCATTTACTTTAGATAAAATTACTCGCGATGCTCGCGCGTCGAACGGAACTGAATATCAGGCCAGCGTTCTTGCATGATCTGCAAATTCACACGGCTTGGCGCAAGGTAAGTCAAGAAGCCACCGCCATCTTGTGACAATTGATCATGGGCTTTTTTCTTGAACTCTTCAAACTTCTTTTCATCATCAGAAGATACCCAGCGCACGGTCGAAATCGTAATTGGCTCATAAACGCAATCGACTTTGTATTCTTCCTTCAAGCGGAACGCGACCACTTCGAACTGCAACACACCCACTGCACCAAGGATCAAATCATTCGAGTTAAACGGCATAAAGACCTGTGTTGCACCTTCTTCCGATAGCTCTTTCAAACCTTTTTGCAGTTGCTTCGATTTCAATGGATCTTTCAAACGGACACGACGGAACATTTCAGGTGCAAAATGTGGAATACCAGTGAAATTCAGCTTTTCACCTGCCGTAAACGTATCGCCAATCTGAATCGTCCCGTGATTATGCAAACCGATAATATCGCCCGGCCATGCCTCTTCTAAATGCGCACGTTCGCCCGCCAAGAAGGTCAATGCATCAGAAATACGAATTTCTTTGCCAACGCGCACATGCTGCATTTTCACGCCTTTTTCATATTTACCTGAACAAATACGCATAAACGCGATACGGTCACGATGCTTTGGATCCATATTCGCTTGAATCTTAAAAACAAAACCACTGAAACCTGTTTCGCTCGCTTCAACCGTCCGTTGTACCGCTGGATGATCTTTTGGACGCGGCGCCCAATCGACAAAGGCATTCAACACTTGGTCAACGCCAAAGTTACCTAATGCTGTACCGAACAAGACTGGCGTTTGTTTCCCAGCAAGGAATAAATCAATATCGAGCGGATCACTAGCCACTTGCACGAGTTCTAGTGACTCTTCAAAGCGCGCAAACTCCGAACCCATACGTTCGCGTAAATCTGGATGGTCATAACCTTGACGCGTTTCGATGTCGACAATTTCCGAACCATGACCTGGTTTGTACAAATAGACGCGATCTTCCGCCAAATGGTACACACCAACAAAATCACGACCTTTACCCATTGGCCATGTGATCGGTACACATTTGATCTTCATGACGTTTTCAATTTCGTCGAGCAACTCTAGCGGCTCACGAATTTCGCGGTCAAGTTTATTCACAAAAGAAATAATTGGCGTGTCACGCATGCGACAAACATCCATCAGCTTGATGGTACGTTCCTCAACACCTTTCGCCCCGTCAATCACCATCAGCGCCGAATCCACAGCGGTCAACGTGCGATAGGTATCTTCACTAAAGTCTTCGTGACCCGGTGTATCCAAGAGATTGATGATGTGGTCGCGAAAAGGAAACTGCATAACCGACGTGGTAATCGAAATCCCGCGTTCTTTTTCCATTTCCATCCAGTCGGAAGTGGCATGGCGGTCACTTTTGCGACTCTTGACCGTACCAGCAATCGCAATCGCTTTGCCCCATAGGAGCAGTTTTTCGGTAATCGTTGTTTTACCCGCATCAGGGTGAGAGATAATTGCGAAAGTACGGCGAATGCTGATTTCGTTAAGGATTTGTTCGTTAATCATGAAGTAATGTCTGCTAATCTTTATGCAATGCTGCACACAATAAAAATGCTGCCCATGCCGTATCGCATAGAGAAGTCGAATAATGCGCGGATTATAGCACTCTCACGATCAGACCACCAAAGCCGATCAATGAGATCATCTAAAACAAAAAAACGCGACTGACCATGACGTCAATCGCGCTTTTTGATACCACGCAAAAACTTAGTCTAAGAAGAAGTCTTTTTGCAGTTTATTTGCATTTTCTGGGATACACGCATAATGAGCCAAATCAGTCACGCCGATTTTTGCCAATGCAGTTTCATCAGTCAGCGCTTCGCCAGTCACTGAACCTTTTGCGCTAGTGAAGATCGCATAGGCAGCGTCTGCCATGATTTCTGGTTTACGGCTGACTTGCATCGTAGTATCGCCACCCAAATTCACTGCAACTGCAGCAGTTGCAATATACGTTGCTGGCCACAGGGTATTACAAGAAATACCGTAATCACGGAACTCTTCTGCCATACCGAGCGTCAAAATGGTCATACCATATTTAGACAATGTATATGGAGCAAAAGGTTTCAACCAGTGCGGAGCCATGTTGATCGGTGGAGACAAGCTCAGGATATGACCATTTTCTGATTTTTTCAGATATGGCAAAGCTGCTTGTGCACAGATGAACGTTGCACGATGGTTAATCGTTTGGATCAAGTCGTATTTTTTCAGCGGCGTTGATTCAACACCGACAAGGTTAATCGCACCTGCGTTATTGACCAGAATATCAATACCGCCAAACTGTTTAACCGCTTGTTCAATCGCTGCAACCACTTGATCTTGATCGCGCACATCAACGATCAATGGCAATGCTTGACCGCCTGCTGCAACCACTTCTTCAGCCACGCTGTAAACCGTGCCTTCTAATTTATCAGTTGCAACCGCTGTTTTAGCAGCGATGACGACATTCGCACCATCACGTGCTGCGCGTAATGCAATCGCGCGACCAATACCACGGCTACCGCCAGTAATAAAGATTGTTTTACCTTTTAAAGTCGACATAAGTACAGGTTCCAGGTTGAGCTTGAAGATAGAATCAGTTTTTCACATCACCACAGCCAGTCGCAATGGCAATAATGCGCTTATCAATGGCAATAAAGAACTGTTTTCAGACATGTGCAGGATGATTTTTGTCAGGTTGAATGGTTGTTTTGCCTTTTTCACCAAAAGTCGCCATGTAATCCCGTTGCGCCTGACGTCCACGTTGCTGTTGAGCAGCACGTAGCGATGGCAACACTCTTTGCGCCGTATAAGTCACGACATTAAATGGCGTAGCAAAGAGTGGATACCATGGTAAAACACGGGTTGATAAGCCCAGTTTTTCCATATTTCTGCTGCCGATAAAGTATCGGGTAATGCTCAAATGCTGTTGATAAGCAAAACGGCGACGCAATCCATTGAAGCGCTGATATTTTCGGTCCAAAGGCTCCAAAGACAATGCTTTGCCCAGTGCTTGGCTTGTCCAGTCTGCATCTAATTGGGTGAGCTGTGTACGATAGAATAGGACAAGACCATCACTTTCATTATCCACCAACCAACGTTCCTCAACACCCATCAGCCAGCCCGCATACTTCCATAAATGCATGACAGCACGTGATTCGTGTGGTGTCGGGAATTTACCCATTGCACGTAAACCTAATAAAAAGACCAAACCGAATGCCAGATTCGTCGCCGCCATGTCAATCTGGCTTATCGGTGCGCCCCACGTTCCTGCATCCCACTTTGGGTTTGCCTCAAGACTGCGACGGACTAAACCATGAATAAAACGGACATGAAGCGTGGATTTAAAACCCGCGCCAAAGCGTTCCAAACCGCCATATTCGGTGCAATCCATCCACCATTTCGCTGTTTCAGCAAATCGTTTAGACGCGTCTTGATTCAGCGCACCTGTCAGTACCAACGCATGATTAAACCCAGATAAT
>JASLFQ010000053.1 GCA_030150595.1 Aquirhabdus sp. | reverse complement strand
CACCGTCACGCCCAAATGGGGTTGATCGGATACTTGATAGAGTACATCTCCAATACTAAAACTCAGCGCATGTAGCGCGCAGTTGTATTGCAATTTATAACGATCATCTTCTATAGAACCCTGAATATTTTGCATCTGTTCAGCACGTTTCTGGTTCGATGGGTAGATACCCTGTATGGCGAGTGAATAACTCAGTTCTACGGTATCGTTCTGCGCGTGATTGACCAGTGCGTAATCAACATCATGATCACTATTTTTTACGATAAATACGGATTTATGGGGCTGCTTGGCGGGGTTAAATGTGAACAGCATATACGTTGCAGAACTATCCCCAGTATTATTCTCCTTTGGATCCGCTATGGTCAGATAAATATGCTCACGCGTTTTCGCGGGTTTGCTATCTCCTAACGTATCTACAATGCGACCATATTCAAATGGACTATCGCCTATGAGTTGATCTTCTGAAGAAATCAGTAATTTCAATTTTCCTGCCGCCACCTGATACGTTTCAAAGGTATGGTCGCAACATCCACTTTTAGTCATGACATTGATTGTTTTGTTCTTGGCATCGGTCTCAAACATGCCACAGTATTCTTGCGCTAAACGGGTGAAATCCTGATCTAGGCGAAAACCGTGGTCAGTTGCCAAATAAATCTGAAAAGATGGCCCGTGATAACACGAATTTTGCCCATCCATGATGGCGAGATCTTTATGTCCATCAAAGTTAAAATCATCATAAATTAATAGACTTTGTCGACCGTAAGGCAATTCTTTGATATTGGCTGGCGTCGCGCCATCTTCGACATCAAATGCCAGTTCATCGGATGCAACCTCAATGATTTTTTTATTCTGGCGATCATAGACCTTGATGATGCCAGGCTTAAATACCTCATCTTTGTCTTTGCTATCTATGGTCACAGTCGCATGATAATCATCGGAAAAATGACTAATTGGAATAACAATAGGTTTAGCGTATGCGATGTTGAAGAGTGCCAACAGAAGTAATAGCACAGTAGCTATGCGTACTTTTTGCTGTTGCACCCACAATAAATCCAACATCAATTTGTCACCCAATTCATCCAATCTAAGGTCTGTTCGGTAGGTTTCGACGGACGATATTCCGCGCCGCAGTAACCGTCATAATCCAGCGCATCAATCAAACCAAAAATATTTTTATAATCAATATTGCCTGTACTTGGCTCGTGGCGATTCGGGCAGTCGGCGAATTGAATATGTCCAATGTGATCAATGTTCTCAACTAAACCTTCAACTAAATCCTCACCCATCATTGCCATGTGATAGCAATCAAATTGCATTTTCAGCGGATGGTGAATGTTCGGCGTATTTACGGCTTCAAGGATTTCTTGCATCTGGACAATATTCTGAATCAGAAAGCGTGGCATATCCACGCTATTAATGGCTTCCAACACCACATCAATATTTGCACCTGCCATCACATCCATGGCAAAGCGTAAATTCGCTGCCAAAACATGCAGACATGGTAAGAGATCAATGTCGAGGGGTTGACGTCCAGCAAGGACATTAATGCGAGGTACGTTCAACGTGCGAGCATAATGTGCGGCCTCATACACTGCTTGTCGAAAGGCCTGTTCACGACTGGGAACGCCTGCCAGCCCATCACCCCCTTGCATCAAATCGCCCGCAGGGACATTAATTAAGACGAGTTTGAGTTGATGCTGATGGAGTTCAGTCTGAATCTGCTCAGGTGTGAGCTCATAAGGGAATTGGATTTCAATCGCGTCAAAGCCATGCTGACGAGCAAGCGCAAAGCGCTCAATCAAAGGCACTTCAGTAAATAACATGGACAGATTGGCGGAGAATTGAGGCATAGAAGGCTCGAAGGTGGCTATTCTTAATCGGAAATGAGCTCATTGAGCTTGTCGAAATGTGCGGTATCTGCATGCCGCCTCACTTCGACAAGCTCAGTGATCTTTAGTTTAAAAATACTACTGGTTTTTGAATTAAGATTCTATAACTTGAATAATGCTTGATAAATCATTTGCCGCAAAGCCATTTTTTGCGTGTTTATTGAGTTGTTGTAAAGCGCGATTGGCCACCGGCAAGGTGAGACCGTGCGTGGTCGCGAGATTCATGGCATTTGTGAGGTCTTTTTCTAAAGTCTGAACTTTCCATTGTACGGGTTCAAAATTCTGCGTCGCCATACGCGGTGCAAGGATTTGGAATGGTTTGGAGTCAGCAAAACCGCCTGCTAATGCAGGAGCAAGTAGGGTGGTATCGACCCCCGATTTTTCAGCAAGTAGCATGGCTTCGGCAATCAATGTACTGGTTGCAGCGACGATGAGTTGATTACAGATTTTGGTTGCTTGACCGCTGCCGCTATTGCCCATGTGCGTGACGCGCTGTGAGAGAGGCGCAAAGAAGGGTGCAAGTTGTTGAATGACATTTGCATCACCGCCTGCAAAAATCACCAATGTGCCTTGTTCTGCACCCATGACGCCGCCAGAAACAGGCGCATCAATCCAATGCGTGCCTTTGGCCTGTGCTTGTTTGGCGAGTGCTTGGGTGAGTTCGACAGAACTACTGGAGAAGTCGATGATGATTTGATGCGGTTGAATATTTGCTAACAATGTCTGTGCGACAGATTCAACGGCTTCGTCATTAGCAAGGCAGAGTGCAATGATTTGAAAAGACGAAATGTTTTCGAGATTGGTTAAATGCGTTGCACCTTTTTCAACTAATGGTTCAACTGCATTGGCTGTCCGATTCCAAACATTGACCGAAAAACCGGCATTGAGCAATCGCACACTCATGCGACTGCCCATCAAACCCATGCCGAGAAATGCGATATTCATAAGCTCAAACCAATTCATTTTTTAGATGGCTGAGCTTGTCGAAGCCTTTTTGATAGGCGAATAACCCTTCGACAGGCTCAGGGAACTGCAAAGAAATAGATCAATCTTAACGATATTGGCGTGGTTGATATTCCAGTTCTGGTTTCTTGTCTTTACGCATCGCGATTTGACGGTTTTTGCTGAAGAGCAGTTTTAGTTGCCAGATTTTTTCTAAGCGTAGTGCACGATTTGGTTGATGTGACATTGCATCCAGTACGCGTTTTCCAGCGAGTAATGCATCAGGTGAGCGCGTCAGGAACTCTTGTGCGAGCGTTTCCGCAGCGGCGAGTGGATCAACTGCAAGATGAGTGACTAAATGCAGTTTTTCGGCTTCTTTGCCCGTCAACATACGACCTGTCATGGTCAGTTCTTTCGCCACATCGACAGGAATAATGCCTTTCAAAGTTTGCGTCAGGCCCATGTCAGGCACGAGACCCCAGCGGCTTTCCATGATCGACAGTTTACAGGTTGGCGTTGCAATACGAATATCTGCCGCCAGCGCGAGCTGCATGCCTGCACCTAAGCAGTGACCATGAAGCGCAGCAATAACTGGAACAGGGAGGTCACGCCAGACAAGGAAAGCTTTTTGAAAAAGGCTTTGACCTGGTTTGACGAGTTCCCAAACGGCAACGAGAGCATTTTTTCTATTATTTAAATCAGTTAAATCAATACCCGCACTAAAGGATTCACCGACACCCGTCAGAATCACGACGCGAATCGACTTGTCTTTACGAATGGTGCGAGCAGTGGTCACCAACTCGCGCAATAGCGCAAAACTCATCGCATTGCGTTTTTCAGGGCGATTCAGTTGGACGGTCGCAATAGCGCCTTTTTTTTGTAAGAAAACAAGTGACATGCGATACATCCTATGATGTGGTATGTGTGAATCAGTCTAGTTTTACAAAGAAGCTTTATCAATAAAGTTTCTACTCAGAAAATTTAGCGACGATACAGCACGGAGTTGAGATATTTGGGCAGTCCGATGAGACCCACCACGAGGCAAATCACTAAAATGATGAGCGTGGGAACCACACCAAACCAATTACCGATCAGTTTATTATAAATTGGCCAGCCCAGTGGTAATTGTTGCCAACATACGTTGAGAAATGTGGTGATTATCGTGGCAAATACAGCGCTGTGGAAGGCTTGCGGTAAAATAATCGTGCTGGTAATGCTTTCACGGCGGCGATCAATGAAAAGACGCAAGCGCTCTGCAATAGGCCATCCCAGCAGCAAGCCTACAAAGACCCAAACAACGAGTGCCAATGCACTGTTTTCAAAGCCTGCGAATGGCGCATGACCTGACAGAAAACGAACCAATGGACCAATTAATAAAAGTGCTTGGGTCAGCAACATGATGAACAAGCTGACTCGTCGATGCAGCAGCGTCGCCACCATGAGTAATGATGCTGGATAAAGCAAAACTGTAAACCAAATCAGCATAGCAGATGATGTCCTTATTAATCTTACCGTGCAAACGAGTACTAGTTATCAAAAATATATGACTAGTGTGATTCCGTGTCGATCTGTCCAAAAGGATAGGCTAAAACGGCGTCGATCGCATCAATCATTGCAGAAAAATTTACAAATTGTTCATCTTTTACTTGCGCTTGGGTCTCAATACTATTCAGCAGATCGGCTTTCTTGGCGCTGGTCAATGCACGCTCCATGACACCCGTCGTTTTTCGCAAGGTCGGTGTGCCTGTGTAGCGACTTCCGCCATGCAGACGATGGACATGGGCAATGAGCGCGTCGAAGTCATTATTCTCCCAACTGCTCAGAAGTTCTGCTTTATCAGCAGGTAGCGCTTCGACCAGCATTCGGAGCAGGTCGCGTGCTAAATCCACTTTACCCGCGGCCAGTTTTAAGCTCAGCTGCCAATCAACAATAGGATAATCATCATGCTCTGGCAAAGTATGGTCTAAGTCATTGTTGGCATTTTCAGTGGCCTTCATTTGACCTGTCCAACGCTCTAAAATATTGACAAGTTGTGCTTGTTGGATTGGTTTGCTGAAATAATCATCCATACCCGCCGCGAGCAATCGATCACGTTCATCGCTGAGTGCGTGAGCCGTGAGTGCAATAATGGGCGTATGTTGTGGTTTTTTGTTCTGGGCATTATGTTCTGATTCGAGCAAACGAATACGCTGCGTCGCTTCAAGACCAGACATTTTCGGCATCTGAATATCCATAAACACCAGATCAAAAGGTGCTTCAGGTGAGTCTGGATGCAAGCGTGATTCAATGAGCTCGATGGCTTCCAAACCACTGGTGGCTTTGGTTGTTTGAATGCCTAAATCGCCGAGTAAGGCCTCTAAAACCATGAGATTCGGTGCATGATCATCCACAGCGAGGACATGTAAGTTCTGTCCATCGAAGTGAGGCGCGACAACCTTGGCTTCCTGACAATTTGGTTGCAATGCACACAGTAACCCTTCGCGGCTGACGGGTTGATAGAGTGGTCGTGCGTCGTAAGCAGTCAGTGTTGCGGGATCAATCGCCATTTGATAACCATAGACGACCAATTCACCGCTATAGCGTGTACGAATTTCCCGTAAGAGCGCGGGGGTATCCTTGGCATCCACATCG
>JASLFQ010000049.1 GCA_030150595.1 Aquirhabdus sp. | reverse complement strand
CAAGCGTAAATATGAAAAGCTGGTATGACCAAAGTCAATTGGTCTCTGCTTCAGCAAGAAGTGTCATGGATGCCATTCTGATTGGAATGGGGCTTGCTGGTCTGGTGCTGTTGTTGTTCTTGCGAAACTTTAAAATCACCGTGATTGCCGTAGTGATGGTGCCTGTCGTATTGGCGCTCACCACGATTTTGTTAAGCCTGCTGAACATGAGCTTCAATATCATGACGCTCGGCGGCATGGCAGCGGCAGTGGGCTTAATCATTGATGATGCGATTGTCATGGTTGAGCATTTGATTCGGCGCTTGCATGAGCATGCGACGGATCACAAGGATGGCAAGCCACTTGAGAAGCAAGTTGTGCGTGCTGGCATTATGGCGTCTGCGCAAGAGTTCTTACGACCATTGGCGGGATCATCGGCCTCAACGATCGTTATTTTTGTACCTCTAGCATTCTTAACTGGCGTGACAGGTGCATTCTTTAAAGCACTGTCACTCACCATGGCAACAGGACTGTTGATTTCATTTCTGATCACTTGGCTGGTTGTGCCGATACTTGCTAATTTGTTTCTGACCGATCGTGACGTCAGGCCACACAAAATTAGTCATTTTGCTAAAAAAGTCTCCGAGCGTTATGCGCAATTATTGAGTCGTTTAGTTCGGACGCCCGTTCTGGTTTTCCTGATTGTTCTTCCTTTACTGGGTCTAGGTGGCTGGGCATTTACCCAAGTCGGCTCGGGCTTTATGCCAGCTATGGATGAAGGCGGATTTATTCTCGATTATCATACGCCAGCAGGAACGTCTCTCACAGAAACTGATCGCTTACTGCGACAGGTCGAAGACATCATTCGCAAGAACCCCAACGTTCAAACCTATTCACGTCGCACTGGCATGGGTTTAGGAGGCGTTGGTTTGACTGAGACCAACGAAGGCGATTTCTTTATTCGATTGAAGCCGCAACCGCGCGAACCGATTGAAGCTGTGATGGAAAGTGTTCGCGGACAAGTTGAGCAGCAAGTGCCTGGAGTAGAGATCGAATTGGCGCAGCTGATGGAAGATGTGATCGGTGACTTAACCGCTGTCCCACAGCCAATTGAAGTCAAAATATTTTCGGATGATCCACAAGTATTGAATCAAGTCGCGACAAAAACGGCAGCAGCGATTGGACATCTCAATGGCATTGTCGATGTAAACGCAGGGATTACGCCAGCAGGCGACGCAATAGAAGTTCATGTTGATCCAGCGCGTGCAGCATTGGCAGGGCTGACGACAGATGAGATCAATCAGACGGTTCAAGATGCGATGACGGGTCGAATCGTGACACGCATTAGCCAAGCCAATGCTTTAAGTGTGGGCACTTTAGCCGTGAGAGTTTGGATTCCAGAAAATCAACGCCAGACGATTTTGGATCTACAGAATTTATCTGTGCGAAACGCCAAAGGGTCGATCATCCGTTTACAAGATGTGGCGGAATTAGTCACGGTAGCAGGGCAATCACAGATTAATCGTGAACAAATGCAACGCATGGTCGCTGTCACTGCGCGCATTAGCGGGCGTGATTTAGGTTCGGCAGTCAGCGATGTTCAGGCTGTTGTCGATGCGAAGGGTTTCTTGCCCGCGGGTGTACGCATCGAAATGGGTGGACTATATGCACAGCAACAAATCGCATTTCATGGACTCATGGTTGTGTTTGCGACCGCCGTGGCGCTGGTGTTTTTGCTGCTGTTATTCCTCTATGAACGCTTCGATATTGCCTTATCGGTTCTGTTGATGCCACTTCTGGCTGTATCCAGTGTCTTTATTGGATTGTGGATGACAGGTATCGAGCTGAATATTTCGGCAATGATGGGCATGACGATGATCATCGGGATCGTCACTGAAGTCGCCATCTTTTATTTCTCCGAATACGATACCTTGCAAGCCAGAATGGTTCATCCACAAGACGGGATGGGTTCTGCTGCACAGCGTGAAAAAGCGCAACGTCATATTCTGATCTTAGCGGGACAAAATCGAATGCGTCCGATTGCCATGACGACAATCGCGGCAATTTTGACGCTACTGCCGCTTGCGTTTGCACTCGGCGAAGGCTCAGCCATGCAACAACCTTTGGCTATCGCGATTATTGCGGGGCTGGTGGTGCAATTACCTTTAGTCCTGCTGGTGATGCCAGTCTTATTTAACGTGTTAACGAACCACAACCGAAACCACAACCAAAGTTAAGGAAGCCGAAAATGAAACTTGTACAACGTATTTACTTGGCGGCAGCCGTCGTGGGTATCCTATCGACTCAGACGTCAGTCTTTGCTCAAGACATGAAGCTGGAGGTTTTGCAGCATTGGGCAGTAGGTGACCCGATCAAATGGGATTACGCTGCGATCGATACGATTCGCCACCATTTATTTGTGACTAAAGGCAATAGCGTCGAAGTGCTCGATGTATCGACAGGTAAAGTGATTGGCGAAATTCCAACAAATGGTGCTCATGGTGTTGCTTTTGCACAAGATCTTAAACTTGGATTTATTAGCAATGGCAAAGCCAATACCGTGACAGTTTTTGATTTGGATACACTAAAAACCAAGCAAGAAATCGGCGTTCAAGGGCTTAATCCCGATGCAATTTTATATGAGCCTAAATCACATAAAATTTATACATTTAATGGCAAAAGTTCTGATATCACTGCCATCGATGCAACAAGTTTGAAAGTTCTTTCCACGTTTGCAGCAACGGGTCGTCCAGAATTTGCGGTGAGTGATGATTCTGGAAAAATCTTCTTTAATATCGAAGATAAATCGAAGATCGGTGTGATTGATGTGGCAACCGATAAACTGATCTCAACTTGGTCATTAAAAGCATGTGAAGAGCCTTCTGGCTTGGCAATCGATACTGCACATCAGCGTTTGTTTTCAGTTTGCCAAAATAAAACGATGGTGATCACTGATGCTAAAACTGGCCAATCTGTTGCGAATGTTGTCATTGGAGAACATCCAGATGCTGCGGTTTATGATGCTAAAACTGCCAATATATTTTCATCCAATGGCGTGGGTACTTTGACCGTAGTCCATCAAAACGACGCGGATCATTATACTGTGGCTGGTAATGTTACAACCGCGCAAAGTGCAAGAACAATGGCATTGGATTCAGAATCTGGAACGATTTATCTGCCAGCCGCTGTGAGTGGAAAGTTTGAAGTTCTGGTTGTTGGGTCTAAATAGAATGAACGTCTCTCGGTTTTAGAATTTTCAAGAGAGTACAAACGGTGCAAGATCACGTCACTCTGTGAGGCACGTGATTTTGCATAAAGATTCTACGGATATTGGATGATTCATGAAACGTACGTACGGCGAAATTACGCTTTCTGATCGTTCGTTTTTATAATCTTTAATCCTGCTTTTTGTGTCCACCACAATGCGCCGATCGCAAGTTGGCGGCGATCTTCGGTAAATGAAGGTTTTTTGCCTTCAAACATATGACCGACAAACTGGAAACCCCAACCGACAGTGAATAGTGGAATTGCCACAGGCAGTCCAATAATCGTTGCACCAACAGGTAATGAAGCCAAAATCATTGGAATCCCAATGCTATGACAGAGTTGATTACGAGGGTCTTGATGATCTGCTTTATATTGCTTCATCAATTCGCTCCATTCTGCGTTTAACTGAATTGGAAACATTCGATTTACTCCTTGTTAAGCATTCTGGTTTTGTAAATATTCACAGTCTAAGACTGCATCGTATGAGTTCATCTTAAAACAATCCGTAAAATTGCTTTGTCAGATTACTGACATTTGCCTTATTTAGTTTCGACAGCGCTATCCGCAAAGAGTCGCAAACCGTCGAAGTCGATGATTTCAATTGCGCCGTAGACCAATTTAATGAGTCCATGTCGCTCAAGATCTTTCAGGATTTGGTTCGTCGTCTGACGCGTAATGAACAGCATCATCGCTAGCTGCTCTTGAGGAATATTAATTGTACGACGGCTACGATCCTTCCAAGAGCCGTAATTATCAGCGAATAATGTCAGTCGTTTGGCCAAGCGCTGTGCCGTCGTGCGAAGTGC
>JASLFQ010000047.1 GCA_030150595.1 Aquirhabdus sp. | reverse complement strand
AGCTAAGGCTTTTAAGCGGTCATGTTTTTCATCAGGTAATCGAATCGTTAAAGTGCTCATGTTTGACTCCGCCAATTTGTCATAAATTGTTGAGGGGTATATACAGATAACTGAGGGAAGAGAAGCTCTCCGCGTTTTAGGTCTTTAATGTTTTTGGTAATAATGCATTGTGCATTGCCTGCTATTGCTAACTCAATAAGAAAGTTATCACCTTCATCTTGTAGATTAGGTCGCCATGTATAATAAATCTCAACCCATTGTGAAACTGCAAATAGCGCATCTAAAAATTGTTCTGCTTCATTTTGCGTAAAATGACAAGACTGCATAATGTCAGTACGTTGAGTGATTGCTTCATATTCCAAAAACAAGGCATTTGAAATCAGAGGTTTTATTTCACCTAAAAATGCGAGGCGTAATACATCGCGGCTAACGCTGTCGCCTGCATGAATAGCACTGACAATGACATTGGTATCTATCACAATTTTCATGAACAATTGATAGCATATACGCTATCAATTGTAAAGTGATCGTGGACTGATAGTGTGTCAAAATATCAATCAATCATTTTTCTTAATTTTCACTCCCCTTTCCCAACCATCTCCAACTCCGCATTCACATAACCAACGGTCATCCGAGCCAAACCTTCCGTCATTTCCTCAAACGACATACTGGGATTATGTGCACCTAAATGTCGAATCACATTAAAAATTCCAGCATTAATACAGATCGTACTAATCGTCATCATATTCTTTACCCGCAAAAACTGTGGGTTATGCATCACATAATGCATCGCCACTTCCATCAGCGCACTTTCAATTTGCGGAGAATATTTGGAATAACGGACATATTTCAAATAAGCGCCTTCGTCCTTCTGGAGCAAATCTCTAAAACGATAGATCATTAACTCCACCAATTCGTACATATTTATCCGAACAAATGTTGGGGTAAGCTCACGAAGCATCTCGACGATGTCATCCACGAAACGCTGATTCATCGCATTATAGATCGCTTCTTTATTCTCAAAATACTCATACAATGAGCCTACACCAACTCCTGATATTTCAGCAATTTGGCGTGTTGTTGCACCATGAATTCCGCTTTGTGCAACCGCAATAAATCCCGCTTGAATGATCGTATCAACCGTGACTTTTGCGCGTTTTTGAGTAGGTTTTCTGGCCATAAAGTTACCGACTTGTATCCGAACAGATAGTCGGATTATTCTGATTCACGTAGTAGATCGGGTCAATTGCAAGATTGTTCTAATCTACGATCCTAAATGAGTAAATCCGCTATGTTCAAACAGTTATTTTCCAAAAATGATGTGTCCAAACATGCTTTCGCAGTCGTTACAGGCGCAGGCAGTGGTATTGGTCAGGCCTTCGCACTGCAAATCGCTAAACGCGGCGGTGAAGTGGTTTGTGCTGATATTAACTTAATCACCGCACAAAAAACTGCCGACACTATCAATGCGGCTGGCGGTAAAGCCTTTGCCCTGCAATGTGATGTCACAGACTTAACCCAAGTCGAAAATCTTGCCGAACAAGCTGAAAAATTATTGAGTGCACCAATTGATTTGGTCATTAACAATGCAGGCGTTGGTGCGGGTGGACATCGTATTGGTGACATTAGCATGGATGACTGGAAATGGGTCATGAACGTTAATCTCTGGGGCGTGATTCATGGCTGTCATGTATTCGCACCGAAACTGCGTGTATTGGGTCGTGGTGGCATGATCAATGTTGCTTCTACTGCTAGTTTTGCTGCCGCACCGCTGATGGGTCCGTACAACGCGACCAAAGCGGCGGTACTCGCCATTTCAGAAACACTTTCCTCTGAAATGGTCGGAACCGATATTCATGTTTCAGCACTTTGCCCTACTTTTGTCCAAACCAACATTACCCGCGACGGTCGCATAGCCGACTCAAAGAGTCGCTTCGCTGAACAATTGATGAAATGGACGGGTATTCCAGCTGAGCGTGTCGCTGTGACAACGCTTGACGCACTCGATCGCGGTCAGCTTTACGTGCTGCCACAACTTGATGCACGCATGATTTGGCGCATGAAGCGCTATGCACCTGCGATGTATACGCAAGGTCTAGGTTTCCTAAATCGCTTTGCTGGGTAATCGCACCAACATTCTTTTCACACTGCTTCTAAGATAACTTGCTACACGGAGAAAATCATGGCTTCTATTGATCTCGACAAAATGCTCGCCAAAGTCAAAAAAACGCAATGGTCACTCGCTGATATTGATTGGGATGCACCCGGTGCGGAATTGGTCACTGGTAATCCTGAACTCTACGCAAAGCTAAAGCCATTTATGGCGGATCTGATGTGGATTGAGCACATTGGTGCACGTGCATTCTCTGCCATGTCAAAAAAAGCGCCAACCGAAACACTGAAACAAATGTACAGCCATTTCCACGCTGAAGAACAACGTCATGCCAATGCGGAAATGGCGCTGATGCAACGCTGGGGAATGTTGCCTGAAGATGGCAGTATTCCTGAACCGAATAAAAATCTACGCTTGACGATTAAATGGCTAGATACCTACGCCGATAAAATGCCGTTCTATGTGCTGGGTGCAGTTATTCCAATGCTTGAAGTTGCACTAGATGGCGCATTGTGTACTTTCTTACTTGAAACGGTAGAAGACCCAATTTGCCATCGCGCATTTGATTTAATTAACGATGATGAGTCTCGCCACTTAGGTGTTGGCTTCTCCGTCATGGAAGCACAAGGCTACAACAAGACCATGATCGAGCTGTCAAAAATGGCAGCACGTGCGCTTGATCCACGCTTGATACTGGGAATCGCTTCTTACTTGCCACTCCTGAACAAGATGCGTGACAACGTGATCAAAATGGGTCTGCCTGAAGAAAAGCTCTACGCAGCTATGAAAAAATTCGAGAAAATTGCGGGTCGTACTGCTGAAGGTCGTCGTAATCCGTGGTATCAGATCATCAACTGGAATGCCAAGATGGTCGTGAACCGCAGCAATAAACTTTATCACACCCCTGTCGATGCGATGGTCAGAGCGACAGATATGCTTCCTCAGAACAGCATGCCTGAAATGCCAAGTTGGGTGAAAGAACTGACTTATGAGCCTGTTGCCGTTCATTAATGATTAAAGTCAAAAGCATCCCCCTCCTAACCTCCCCCTGCTAGGGGGAGGAACGCCATATTCCCTAATTTTAACTTTTGAGTATTCACGATGACTTCACAAGCTAATATTACTGCTGATAGTCCAGAAAACACTTTGGAAAACGTACAAACAAAGCCTAGTAAAGCTGCAAGCGCGAAAACCAAATCTATAGAGAAACAGCCGTTGGCTGTGGTCAACACACTCATCATCGGTGCAGGATTTGCTGGACTCGGTAGTGCTATTCGATTGAAACAAGCGGGTCTCAATGACATAGTGATTTTAGAACGCGGCTCACAAGTTGGCGGTACATGGCGCGATAACACCTATCCAGGTGCAGCATGTGATATTCCTTCGAATCTGTATTCCTATTCATTTGCCCAGAACCCCAATTGGTCACGCGGATTTTCGGGTAGCTCTGAAATCTTAGAATATGTTCATTATCTGGTGAATAATTTTAAGCTCAATGATTTGATTAAATTTAACCAGAATGTTGAAAGTTTAAGTTTTGAAGAAAAGACAGGTTTGTGGACTGTCGTACTCACCAATGGCGGCTTTTATCAAGCGCGTACCGTTATTGCGGCAGGTGGCCCATTATCGAATTTCAGCTTCCCGAAAATTGACGGCTTGGAAAACTTCAAAGGCAAAAAAATTCACAGTGCAAACTGGGATCATGACTATGACATCAAAGGCAAGCGTGTTGCAGTCATCGGTACAGGTGCCAGCGCAATTCAGATTATTCCTGAATTGGTCAAAACTGCTGATTTCGTCAAAGTATTTCAACGTACACCTGGTTGGGTTACGCCACGTCCTGACTACAAAACCCCTGAGTGGAATAAGACCATTTTCCGCAAACTACCAGTGACTCAAACAGCGATGCGCCAAGCACTGTATTGGACTCATGAATCCATGGCATTGGCGGTTATTTGGAATTCACCACTCACCAAAATCGCTGAACAATTAGCAAAAGGTCATCTCAAACGTCAAGTCAAAGATGAATGGCTACGTCGCCAATTGACACCTGATTTCAAGATCGGTTGTAAGCGTGTACTGGTGTCAAATGACTATTATCCTGCATTGCAAAAACCAAACTGTAAGCTGATCACTTGGCCAATTGTTCAAATCACTGAAAATGGTGTACAAACCATGGAAGGTGTTGAACATGCTGTGGATTGCATTGTGTTTGCGACAGGGTTTGACGTCAGTAAATCAGGAACACCGTTCCCAATTACAGGCTTAAATGGTCGTAACTTAGGTGAAGAATGGTCACGCGGCGCGAAAGCGTATAAGAGCATCAACGTGTCAGGCTTTCCTAACTTGTTCTTCACGTTCGGACCAAACTCTGGGCCTGGACATAACTCGGCATTGGTTTATATGGAATCGCAAATTGACTATGCGGTTCGTGTGATCAAAACCATCGTCGACCAAGACATTAAGATGCTGGATGTGAAAGCTGGCGTTCAAGCGAAATACAACAAAGACATCCAAAAACGTCTTTCTAAGACTAATTGGAATTCAGGTTGTCAGAGCTGGTATCTGACTGAAGACGGTTTTAATGCCACAATGTATCCAGGTTTCGCCACCCAATTCAGCAATCAAATGAAATCATTTGACTTGAATGACTACACGGCGACGCCTGTTTAAATTAATGCTTGTCTCCTTCCCCTTCAAGGGGAAGGTCGGGATGGGG
>JASLFQ010000300.1 GCA_030150595.1 Aquirhabdus sp. | reverse complement strand
CTCAATCAGACTATTTTGCGCAATATCACGCTGGCACTTGATGAAGATATCGGCAGTAATCTCATACCTGATCACGGAGATATTACCGCACAACTCATTCCCGCCACAGAGCAAGCGCATGCCAGAGTCTTAACTAGAGAGCCTATGGTACTTGCTGGTCGTCCGTGGGTCGATGCACTGTTTCATCAATTGGATCCGACAGTTAAGATTACATGGCTTGCCGAAGAAGGACAATACCTTACTGCAAATACTGTTTTTTTAGAACTATCTGGCGCAGCTCGAAGTCTGTTAACTGGCGAACGTCCAGCACTAAACTTTATTCAGACCTTATCGGGTGTTGCTACTCGTGTTGCAGCACATGTCAAACTATTAGATGGTCTTTCTACTAAGCTCCTAGACACACGCAAAACGCTCCCAGGCCTACGCATCGCAGAAAAGTATGCAGTGACGATTGGTGGCGGTCAGAATCATCGTCTCGGCCTATTTGACGCTTTTCTCATTAAAGAAAATCATATTCTTGCTTCTGGCGGCATCAAACAAGCGATCGATGCAGCACATCGCATTGCACCCAACAAGCCCGTCGAAGTCGAAGTGGAAACCTTCGATGAACTCAACCAAGCGCTTGATGCGGGCGCAGATATTATTATGCTCGACAATTTTAGTAATGACGACATGCGCCGTGCGGTTGTTCATACCGCTGGTCGCAGTAAATTGGAAGCTTCTGGCAATATTACCGATGCCAATTTACGTAGCGTCGCTGAAACAGGCGTGGATTATATTTCGATGGGTACACTGACGAAGGATGTCAAAGCAATTGATTTGTCGATGCGGTTGGTGAAGTAAAACTTTCAAAAAGCAATGTAGGCTACGGAAAACCGCAGCCTACAAGAACAACGATTACCAACCCAATGCTTTTTGTTGCAATGCGATTAGATCTTTAATGCCATCTTCTGCCAATGCCAGCATGTCATTACACTGCGAACGATTAAAAGGCTTACTTTCTGCCGTGCCTTGCAATTCAATGAATTCACCGGATTGTGTCATCACCACGTTCATGTCGGTTTCGCACTTAGAATCCTCTTCGTAGTTGAGATCCAATAACGCTTCACCTTTAAACATACCAACAGAAATCGCTGCAACGAGACCTTTTAATGGATCAGCAGTGAGTTTCTTTTGGGTCATGAGCACGCCAAGCGCATCCACTAATGCTACCGCGCCACCTGTAATCGCTGCAGTACGTGTTCCACCATCTGCTTGCAACACATCGCAATCGATGGTGATGGTGTTTTCACCCATTTTTTTCAGGTCAACCATCGAGCGCAAGCTACGACCAATTAGACGTTGAATTTCTTGTGTGCGACCAGACTGCTTACCGCGCGCGGCTTCACGATCATTACGGGTATGTGTTGAACGTGGCAACATGCCATATTCAGCAGTAATCCAGCCTTGCCCTGTGCCTTTTAAGAAACGTGGGACACCATGCTCAATGCTCGCCGTACACAGCACACGCGTATCACCAAACTCGATCAAAACCGAACCTTCCGCGTGACGGGTAAAATTACGCGTAAAGGTAATAGGACGTAATTGATCATTGCTTCGTTGGTCGTGGCGCATAGCGTAATTCCGA
Organism: Aquirhabdus sp.; assembly: GCA_030150595.1. Lineage (GTDB taxonomy): Bacteria > Pseudomonadota > Gammaproteobacteria > Pseudomonadales > Moraxellaceae > Aquirhabdus. Next base: position 5,570 of record JASLFQ010000300.1, on the reverse strand, counting down.
TCTAAAAATAGTTAAAAAGATTATAGGGTGAAAAGATTAACGTTGTGCGTCATTATATAGTGTCAGCGCATTGCTTTATCAGCTTGATCTATCTATTTTAGATATTCCACAATTCGTTGTACCAATCAGCACTCTTAAGAAAAATAGCCGCCAATGAATACAACTCGCTTAGAAGCCTTTAGTGATGGTGTGATTGCCATCATTATCACCATCATGGTGTTGGAAATTAAAGTACCGCACGATGTGACGTTATCGGCACTGATTCCGCTCATTCCCGTACTCATGAGTTATGTGCTCAGTTTCATATATGTCGGAATTTATTGGAATAATCACCATCATTTAATGCACGTCGTCAGTATTGTGAATGGTCGCGTGCTTTGGGCTAATTTGCATTTGCTGTTCTGGCTATCGCTCGTGCCTTTTGCAACTGGCTGGATGGGAGAAAATCATCTTTCTGCGCTACCCATTGCGGTTTATGGCTTTATTCTACTCATGGCGGGCGTGGCATACGGCATTCTTGCAAACACAGCCTTGGGTGTTAAAGGTCAAAATCCAAAACTCGCCGCCGCCGTAGGTGACGGTTTTAAAGAAAAGATTTCCGTCCTGATTTATCTGGTCGCAATTCCAATTGCATTTGTAAACCAATGGATCAGTCTAATCATGTACATCTTGGTCGCAACCATTTGGTTTATCCCTGACCAGCGTATTGAAAAAATTTTGGATTAACTTCAATCAGCAAAAAGCTAAAGAACTGATCGCAAAAATAATCCGTAGAGCTCATTTGCGACATGAATAAAGATTATTTACAGCAATATCTCTAAAATACTATCAATTTTGCTTTTCACTTGACCTCAAGTCTCTTGAAAAACACATTCATCACCCCCATCCAGCCGTCATTAGCCTTATTCCTTGTCGTTTTTATTTTTGTGGAGTGTTACCGCTCATGGCGAAGCGTGATTATTACGAAGTCCTTGGTGTCACCAAAGGTGCAAGCGAAGACGAAATCAAAAAAGCCTATCGTAAATTGGCAATGAAGCACCATCCTGGCCGTAACCCAGATGACAGTACCTCTGAAGCGAAATTCAAAGAAGCTTCCGAAGCTTACGAAATTCTTTCTGATGCTGAAAAACGCTCTGCTTATGACCGTATGGGTCATGCCGCATTTGATGGTATGGGCGGCATGGGTGGTGGCGGTTTCCAAGGCGGCAACTTCCAAGATATGTTTGGACAGTTTGGTGATATTTTTGGCGATATTTTCAGTGGTCGCGGACAAGGTGGTGGTCAACAAAGACAACGTCGTGGCGCCGATTTACGCTATGTGATGGAGCTCACGCTTGAAGAAGCTGTAAAAGGCGTGAAAAAGAATGTCACCTTCACCGCCCCAGCACCATGTACAACCTGTGATGGTAAAGGCGCAAAAAATCCAAACGATGTACAGACTTGCGGTATGTGTAAAGGCGCTGGTCAAGTCCGTATGCAGCAAGGATTCTTCGCGGTTAATCAAACCTGTCCGACCTGCCATGGCCGCGGAAAAACCGTTAAAAATCCATGTAATGTCTGTCATGGTAGCGGCGTCAAAGATAAATCTCGCACACTTGAAGTCAGTATTCCTGCGGGCGTAGACAACGGTGACCGCGTCCGTCTCACTGGTGAAGGTGAAGCAGGAGGTCCAGGTGTACAATCTGGTGATCTATATGTAGAAATCGTTGTCCGCGAACACAATGTGTTCCAACGCGATGGTGCCGATTTGTATATGGACGTGCCGATTAGCTTTACCGATGCGGCACTCGGCAAAGAAGTTGAGATTCCAACACTCGACGGTCGCGTCAACCTCAAGATTCCAGAAGGCACACAAACAGGACGTCTATTCCGCTTACGTGGTAAAGGCGTCAAGCCAATTCGCACATCCATGACAGGCGACCTGCTCTGCCGTGTGACGGTCGAAACACCTGTCAATCTGACCAGCCATCAAAAAGAACTGTTACGCGAGCTACAAGGTTCTATGAACAATGGTGAGCAATCACCGAATAAGAAATCTTTTTTTGATAAAATCGGCGAGTTCTTTTCTTAACGAAAAATTCTAGCACTAAACAACACCAGTAGAATATCTCATGTTCTGCTGGTGCTTTTATTTGCAATCAACGTTTTCAATGAGCGCTCTAGGACAATAATTGTTTTGTTCGGCTTACTCGCTTCTATCATTTTTCAGCTACAATCCACTTCAATCTTTTTGACACATTGAATGCATTGCTTCACCCAAAAATCCAAAGAAGCTTGTATTTGTAAGGACTCCAGTTTATGACAACCACCACAAGAATCGGCATTTTAGGTGCGAGCGGTCGTATGGGACGCACACTGATTCAGGCAGTTTCTGCGGCAGGAGCAACGTTAGTTGCGGCAGTCGAACAACCAAATAGCAGCCTGCTTGGTGCAGATGCTGGGGAAATGGCAGGAATCGGTAAAAATGGGGTTGTCATCGTCGGAGATTTAGCCAGCGTGATTGATCAATGTGATGTCGTCATCGATTTTACAGCACCTGCCGCAACCGTGAACCATCTTGCAATCTGTCAAGCAGCGGGCAAAGCCATTGTGATCGGCACAACGGGTCTGAATGACGCACAATTCCAACAAATTGATCAAACCGCGCAAAGCATTCCTGTGGTCTACGCCCAGAACTATTCGGTCGGAGTCAATGTCTCCCTCAAACTGCTTGAACTTGCCGCTAAAACATTTGGTGACACGGTTGATATCGAAATTATCGAAGCACATCATCGCCATAAAGTCGATGCACCATCAGGCACAGCATTTATGATGGGTCAAGCGGTTGCAGGCGCATTGGGACGTGATCTCAAAAAAGTCGCAGTCTATGGTCGTGAAGGTATTACTGGCCCACGAGATCGTCAAACCATTGGTTTTGAAACGATTCGTGGTGGAGATATCGTCGGCGAACATACAGTGATGTTTATCGGTGAAGGCGAACGCGTCGAAATCAAACACATGGCAACCAGTCGTATGAACTTCGCGAGCGGTGCTGTACGTGCAGCCATCTGGGCGACACAAAAAACACCACAACGCTACGATATGCAGGATGTCTTAGGTTTAAAATAATCGACTGACAATAATATTTTCTGAACGCTCATACAAGGATTGATGAACATGAATAAAAAGCAAATGATACTGATGCTCTCTGCCCTCACACTCGTTTCAGCCAACACCTTAGCTGATGTACAGCCGCAAGGTAAACTTGCCATTGATCGTGACGGCGTCAAAGTTTGGACATTTAAGCAAGCTGGTAATCCGATCATGAATTTCAGAGCAACAACGGTATTGGATAGTACATTATTGGGTGCAGTTGCCTTAGTCATGGATACTGATCATTCTGCTGAATGGGCACCATATACAGGGAAGGCATTAATGCTGGATCGTAATGATCAAGCAGGAACTTTCACCTTACGCATGGATCTCGATTTCCCTTTTCCGCTTTCAAATCGTGATGTAGTCGTGACAGGTCATCTGAGTCAATCTGCTGATGGCGTTGTGACGATTAAAAATGTGGCTACGGAAGATGCACGCGCACCTGTACGCCCACACTTTGTGCGAGTTCAACATTACGAAGGGTTATGGCAATTCAAGCCATTGGGTAAATCTGCATCAGGCAAGCCACAAGTCGAAGTCACTGTCAGCGGTTTTGCAGATCCAAACGGCATGTTACCGCTCAGTATCGTCAATCTGTTTGTTCAACAACAGCCTTTCGAAATGTTGCGCAATATGCACGATTTTGTTCAAGCCGCAAAATATCAAAAGGCAACCGTCGTTGGTGTAAAAGAGTTTTAAGACAGCGCTCCCATCCTTGCAGGATGGGAACATGCGAAAAAATATTGCTTACTTACGCCTGCGTGACCGCAATACGCAATTCTTTCGGCATGGAGAACACCACGTTCTCCTCACGCCCAGCCAGCTCAACTGGCGTCACACCACCCCACTCACGTAGCCGCTCGATCACCTGACTAATCAAGATTTCTGGTGCCGAAGCGCCTGCTGTGACGCCCACATGTTGGATCCCGGCAAACCAAGAACGCTGCATTTCTTCTGCATTATCGACGAGATATGCCGCAGCGCCCTCACGCTCTGCCAACTCACGTAAACGATTAGAATTTGACGAATTTGGCGAACCCACCACCAAGATTACTTCGGCTTTTTCAGATAAATCTCGGACTGCATCTTGACGATTTTGTGTCGCATAGCAAATATCATCTTTCCGCGGACCTTGGATTTCTGGGAAACGTTGACGCAGCGCATCGATTACGCGCGCAGTATCATCCATCGACAGCGTGGTTTGAGTCACAAATGCCAATTTACGACCTTCACGCACTTGCAGTGCTGCAACATCCGCTTCATCTTCAACTAGAAAAATCTTACCGCCGTAACTCGTATCATACTGCCCCATCGTTCCTTCGACTTCGGGATGACCTTCATGGCCAATCAAGATCGCATCGACGCCTTCACGCGCATAACGAGTCACTTCGATGTGAACTTTAGTCACGAGTGGGCAAGTCGCATCAAAGACTTTCAGTCCACGGCGAGCAGCTTCCGTTTGCACGGCTTTTGACACACCATGTGCACTAAAAATCACAATCGCATCATCGGGAACTTGATGTAATTCCTCGACAAATACTGCGCCACGCGCACGTAAATCATCGACAACAAATTTATTATGTACCACTTCATGTCGCACATAGATTGGCGCACCAAACACTTCTAAGGCACGATTCACAATCGCAATGGCGCGATCAACGCCTGCACAAAAACCACGCGGATTAGCTAGTACGATGTCCATGATGGTCTCTCTATTGACATTGAAAGGTGGTAAGCACGTTATGTGCTGAAATCACAATTGGCGTGATAGATTAATGTATGCTTCTGTGGTTTTTGTACTATATTGACCAGCAGAAAATAGCATACTTAATTTTAACACGACGTTAAAATAGAAGACACACTTAACAAGTAACACGTTTGGAGAAGCATATGGCGGGTTTATTATTTGTAGTCGCAGCCGCATCTGGCACAGGAAAAACCTCGCTCGTCAAAGCATTACTCGAACGTACCACAGATCTAAAGCTATCTATTTCACATACCACACGTACGATCAGACCTGGTGAAATTGATGGCGTGCATTACCACTTCACACCCAAAGAGCGCTTCATCGACATGATTGGCGATGGATATTTTATAGAACATGCAGAAGTATTTGGTAATTACTACGGCACAAGCCATACAGGAATCACGACACAACTCGAACAAGGACATGATGTTTTACTTGAAATCGACTGGCAAGGTGCGGCGCAAGTTCGTAAAATTTTTCCAAAGTCGATGCAGATTTTTATTATCCCACCAAGCATCGCCGTTTTGCGTGAACGTCTCTCCAATCGTGGGCAAGACAGTGCAGAAGTCATTCAAACCCGTTTAAATGGCGCCGTGGAAGAAATACGTCAACATGTACATTTCGATTATTTAGTGGTCAATGACGTATTTGACGATGCGCTGACTGATTTGCAATCGATCATTCGTGC
>JASLFQ010000284.1 GCA_030150595.1 Aquirhabdus sp. | reverse complement strand
CTTATTATTCATTTTAAGTATTTTGGGTGCGACACAGGATATTGCGACGGATGGTTTAGCTGTTCGTATGCTCGGCAGCAAAGCACGCAGTGCAGGCAATGCGATACAAGTGACGGGTTATCGGATGGGGCTCATCATCGGTGGAGGTGTGCTGCTGATCGTGATGGATTACTGGTCATGGTCGGCTGTTTTCTTTGCCATGATTGGTTTGATTGTGCTGAATACGCTCCCTGTTTTATTTTTTAAAGAACCCATTTGGATAGACAAAATTCATAGAAAGACAATTCACGGTTTTGATTTAAAGAACAATATTTCAATTCATCAACTTGAATCTCGATTCGTTCACTTTCTCAAAAGAGTTCAATTTCAATTCGGCTACTTCTGGTCGAACGTGGAAATGCGGGCTTGGCTATTAGTATTATTAGTTTTCAAAATTGCGGATTATATGTCGAGCGGGATGGTCAAACCGATGATGGTGGATATGGGCTTTAGCCTATCCAAAATTGGATTTTGGGGAACGATCTTAGGTTCGTTGTCATCACTAGTTGGTGCAGTATTGGCCGCATGGTTGATGCGTTATATGCGTAGAGTAACGTCATTAGTTGTTTTTAATGGGCTACAGGCGCTGACGACAGGACTGTATGCTTTGATTGCATGGCTTTATGCACATCACTTTGCGTTAGAAGGCTGGGAGTTATATGCTGCGAATGCAGTCGAGCACATTGCTGCGGCGATGGCAATGGTTGGATTATTAACTGTCGCCATGGATTATGCGCGACCACAACATGCAGGTAGTGATTTTACATTTCAGGTTTGTGCGACGACGATTTTGGGCGGCATCGGTTATTTGGCAAGCGGTTATCTAGCAAATGGTTTAGGTTATACAGGACAATTTGGTTTGTCTGCGGTTGTAGGGGTAGTGCTGTTGTTGCCAATTGTTTGGTGGGGCAGATATTTTAAACAGACGCATGTTGTCTTGTAGGTTCACTCTCAACTCTCCTACCTTAAGCGACCAACACGAAGAGAAAGTGGCCATTCAATTTTTCGTAAGGTTTCGGGAGCACCCCAAAGTGGCGTTAATTGTGCTTGAAGTTCTGGAATAGGATTATGTCCAGTACTTTCGATATAACGCTTTGTCGCTGACCATGTGGCTTGATAACCCATAAAATGCGGCAATGACCAATGTGCCTCAAGCTTGAATTCTGGTGCGGGTATTTCTGCGAATGGGAAAGGTAAGTCACGATAACCGTTTTCAACCCATTTACGTTCCGCAGGCCAATATTGTCCAACGACATCATGGTAATAGTGCAAAGACGGTACATCAATTTTTGGGTTAACACGATGATGTGCGTAAGTAATCAGCGCAATGATGCCATTGGGTTTTAATACACGTTGTGCTTCAGTGTAGAATTTGTCTAAATCAAACCAATGTGCCGCCTGTGCAACCACAAGTAGGTCTACAGAATGTTTTTTTAATTCAGACTTTTCAGCAGAAGCAACACGAAAAATCACATTCTCTGCACCGTGCGCTTGTGCGATTTGATCAGCGGAGGCATCGGTGGCGATAACATATTCAAAGTGATCTGCAATGCATTTTGCGGCTTGTCCATTTCCTGTCGCGCAATCCCATGCAAGTTCATGTTCTGAACACAATCCAGCTAACCATGTGAAAAGTTCAGCAGGGTATTCTGGTCGATAGGTTGCATAGTTCGTTGCGAGTGTTGAGAAATGGTCTTTGAATGTTGGCATGGTTAGGCCTATTTTTCATTGTTAGGGGACATCAGATCTTTGATCTGTATTCAATTCGCCGCACATTTCGACAGGCTCAATGAGCTATTGTCGATCATCATTTAACTATTTTTACGAATCGCTTTCGGAGTATTCCCTGTCCAGCGTTTAAAGGCGCGCGTCAGTGCACTTTGGTCTGAATATCCCAATAATTCTGCAATATCGGTGAGTTGTAAATGTCCTTCATTTAAATATTGTTCTGCTAATCGTAACCGTGTTTCATCAAGGAGTGGTTGGAAGCGTAGACCTTCATCCGCGAGGTGACGTTGTAGAGTGCGCGGAGTCACAAAGAGATTACTTGCGGCTTTGGCTAAGGTTGGGGTGTCTTCATGGCAGAGGCGAACGATTTCTTGGCGAACTTTTTGGGTCCAGACGCCGTCCTGAGGCAAGGCCGCAAGTGCTTGGTCGGCTTGCTTCGAGAGTAAGTCCAGCAGTATGCGATCAGGCTGCTTGACGGGCGTCGCGAGTAACGTCAGCGGCAGTTTTATCTGCATTAGCTTCTGTTCAAAATAGACAGGGCAACCATAAAATTTTTCGTAGTAGTCGATATTGGTAGGTTGCGCTGAGCGTAAATGCACTTCTTGCGGAGCGGCCTGATGCCCAATGAGATTGCTGGTAAATTGCATCATTGCGGCTAAGCCTAGCTCATAAAACAGCAAATCATCGTCGCTTGGAAAGTTCCATGACAGGATAACCATATCGGCTTCAAAATCGGTGTCCATCATAAAATGGTCATTGAGTAGGCGCGAATAACGATTCAGTAGGGTGAGCGCTTCAGCAAGATTGGCACATGCTAAAAGCAAATATCCAAGTACACCAAAGTGTGCTGCTGTGATGTGACGACCAATTTCAATCGCTAAGTTAGGCTCATGCATCTCCGCTTCAATGCGTTTGAACATCTGCGAGAAGTCTTTGAGGGCGATGCGTCCGTCAGTTGTTTGCGGATAAATTGCTTGTTCTAGGCTGAGATTAGAGGTAATGCCAAGTTCAGCCAGCATTTCGTCAGGTTTAGGGTGATGATGTTTAATATACTCGACCAAAAGCAGCACATAAGTCTGGTTAATATGTGCGTCTTGATGACTTGATGATGCGGTACGAGATAATGTCTTCATGTCGTCATTTGTATAAAGAATGACGAGCTTTGTCAATTTTTATCTTTCAATTCGCGTAATACTCTCATCATCAAGGTACTTCCTGCGAGATCGAAAAATGAACATGGCCATAAATTCTGAATACGCAACGCACCTCAAAAACGATATTGTCGTGCGCGAAAAGCTGGATTTTAAATTAGACCAGAGCATTCCCAAATACTGGTTTAACAATGACGCTTTTGTCACACGTTTATGGGATGGTATTTGTGCGACTTTTCCTGAAGGTGAGCGTTATTTTATTAGCAGCGTACGCCAATTCCGTGATCGCGTGACTGATCCCAAGTTGGCCAATGAGGTGAAGGATTTCATTCGCCAAGAAGGCCAGCACGGGATTGTCCACACCGAATTTAATCAGATATTGCAAAATCAAGGGATGCCTATCGAAGGCTTGGTGGCTTTCCAAAAAGCAATTTTCAACGGTCGCCTTGAGAAACGCTCACCAGAGTTTAACCTCGCGGTGACTGCGGCGTGTGAGCATATTACGGCATTGATGGCAGAGTGTTTCTTTGATCATAAAGCCACGATGGACAATGTCGATTATCGCGTGCGTGCCATGCTAGCGTGGCATTCGATTGAAGAAATGGAG